>JACDQN010000310.1 GCA_015657575.1 Sphingopyxis sp. | reverse complement strand
TCGACATCATGATCGGCGAAGGGCCGTCGGCGCGCTCGGTGCGGATCGACCTGCCGAAGTTCACCCTCGTCGGCGCAACGACGCGGCAGGGCCTGCTGACGACGCCGCTGCGCGACCGTTTCGGTATTCCGGTGCGGCTCAACTTCTATACGCATGGCGAGCTCGAGCAGGTGATCGCGCGGGCCGCGCGGCTGCTGGCGCTTCCTATCGCATCCGACGGCGCCCTCGAAATCGCAAAGCGCTCGCGCGGGACGCCGCGCATCGCCGGACGGCTGCTCCGCCGCGTCCGCGATTTTGCGACCGTCGCGGGTCACGCCATCGTCGATGCAAAGGCGGCCGACGCCGCGCTCAACCGGCTCGAAGTCGACGCGCTCGGGCTCGACGCGATGGACCGGCGCTATCTTGTTATGATCGCTGACATTTATCGCGGCGGCCCGGTCGGGGTGGAAACGCTCGCGGCGGGACTTTCGGAGCCGCGCGACACGATCGAGGACGTCATCGAACCCTATCTGCTCCAGATCGGGCTGATCGCGCGCACCGCCCGCGGTCGGACTTTGAATGCAAGTGCTTGGAAACATTTGGGTTTAATGCCGCCATCGGGCATGCAGGACGACCTCTTCGACCCCGAAGCCTGATACACGCTCCGCGGCACTTTCGCCAACTTCCGCGCTTTTCTACCACAAATCGGCCCCTATCTGCGACGAACCGTTTAACAGGGGTTTGCGACGAGTCGTTGCGACGCTATCGGTCGGGACAATGGTAAACGCCCCGCCCCCCTTCATCCCCGGCGCCTTCGTCGGGGCCGAGCATCATTACCGGGCGCGCGTCTATTTCGAGGATACCGACCTGTCGGGCATCGTCTATCACGCCAATTACCTGCGCTACATGGAACGCGCGCGATCGGACATGCTGCGTCTTGCGGGGATCGACCAGCGCGCCGCGATGGAAGCCGGCGAAGGCGCGTGGGCGGTCACCGATCTGGCGATCAAATATCGCAGCCCCGCCAAACTCGACGACGATTTGATCGTTGTCAGCACGGTCGAGGCGGTGCGCGGTGCCAGCGTCATTATCGCGCAACGCATCCTTCGCAGTCAGCACGAGTTAACGAACGGGCGTGTTACCGCCGCCTTCCTGTCGCCCGAGGGCCGGCCGCGCCGCCAGCCTGCGGGCTGGTTCGAACGCTTCACCGCCATCATGAATGGAGAGACTTTCCCTTGCTAGACAATATCTCGCTGGCCGCCGACGCGGCGACCTTGTCCCCCATCGCGCTGTTCCTGCAGGCCGACTGGATCGTGAAGGGCGTGATGATCGGCCTGTTGCTCGCGTCGATCTATGTCTGGGCGGTGATCTTTACCCACGGCCGCGGCGTCGGCAAGCTGATGAGCGCGTCGGACCAGTTCGAGCGCGATTTCTGGCGCGCCGAAGATATCGACCGCTTCTACGACAAGAACAGCGGCGAGGATCTGCCGAGCGCCAGGGTGCTGGCGGCAGGGATCGGCGAGTGGCGCCGCTCGACCAAGGGCAAGATCGTCGATCGCGAGGGCACGCGTGAGCGGCTCGGCATCGCGATGAACAGCGCGGTCGCGGGCGAAGTCGACCGGCTCGCCGAAAAGATCGGCACGCTCGCCACCATCGGCTCGGTCGCCCCCTTCGTCGGCCTGTTCGGTACCGTGTGGGGCATCATGCGCAGCTTCACCGCCATCGCGGCCGAGAATAACAGCAGCCTTGCGGTCGTCGCCCCCGGCATCGCCGAAGCGCTGTTCGCGACCGCGATCGGCCTGTTCGCCGCGATTCCTGCGGTCATTGCCTACAACGCCTTCTCGCAGCGCCTGAACCGTCTCGAATCGCGCCTCGGCCGCTTCGCCGACGGGCTGCACGCAACCTTCAGCCGCGAACTCGAGGTCGAAGCCTGATGGCGATGTCCGGACCCTCGGGCGGGACCGGCGGCCGGCGCGGCCGCGGCGGACGCCGCGCGCCGATCGCCGACATCAACGTCACCCCGCTCGTCGACGTGATGCTCGTGCTGCTGATCATCTTTATCGATCACCGCACCCCTGCTCGCCTCCGCCGTTCCGATCGACCTGCCCGAAAGCCGCGCCAAGCCGGTCGAGACCGAGGAGCAGGAACCGGTGCAGCTATCGATCAACGCCGACGACACGCTCTACATCGGTGAAGAGGTGGTGCCCGAGGCCGAACTTCCCGCCCGGCTCGACGCGATCGCGCGCGAGAATGAGGGGCAGGACCGGCCGCGCCAGATCATGCTGCGCGCCGACAAGGGTCTCGATTACGGGCGCGTGATGCGCATCATGGGCGAACTCAACCGCGCCGGGCTGACGCGCATCGCGCTCGTCACGACGGGCGCGAACGACGCGCCGACGGCCGAAGCGGCGGTCACCGACGGTTCAGAAACCGGGCAATAGGGTCGCGAAATGGCCGAAAGTCGGGCAGTGAGGGGGAATGAAGGACGCGGTTTCGCCATCGCGGTGGCGGCGCATGTCCTGATCGTCGGCCTGCTGTCGGTGCAATGGACCGCAGGCGACCGCCGTTTCGACAATCCGCCGATGGAGGTCGATCTGGTTGCCGAAAGCGCGGTGCAATCGAGCGCGCCGATCATCACCGAAGCCCCGCCCTCCGCGCGGCTCGGCGAAGAGGATGCGGTCGATATCGCCGCGCCCGAACCGGTGCCGGCGCCGCCCGAACCCGAACCGATCGTTCGCCCCACTCCCGCGCCGACGCCCAAGCAGGTGTCGCGACCGGTGCCAACGCCGCCGAAGAAGCAGCCACCCGCAGTGACGAAGGCGGCGCCCAAAGCCGCACCCAAAACACCGCCGACGAAAAAGACGCAGACGCGCCCGACGGGGCGACTCGACGGCATCACCGACGGCCTCGGCCGCGAACAGACGAAGGCGCCACCCAACAAGGGAGCACCCGCCGCGACGACCGCCGCCGAAGTGCGGCGTTCGATCGACGTCAGCATCAAGGCGGCGATCCGCCCGCGCTGGGATAGTTGTCGGGTCACCGGCGTCGATGTCGATCAGTTGAAGACCGTCGTGAAATTCCGCCTTACCACATCGGGCGCGCTCGCCGGTTTCACCAGTGTCACCACCACGGGCGACAACGACAGCAACAAATTCCAGGTCCAGCGCCACCAAGAGTGCGCCAAACGCGCGGTCGAACTGGCCGCACCCTTCGATCTGCCTGAAGAAAATTACAGCTTTTGGCAGAATTATACGCTCGACTTTATCAAGAGGTAGGTTCCATGCTGCGCCCGATCACCTTTTCGCTCGCCCTGCTGCTGACCGCCGCGCCGGTATTGGCACAAACCGCCCCCGCCCCCACGCCGCCCGCGGTCACGCCGACCGAACCGCGCGAGACGATCGAGGGCACGCTGTCGCAGGACCGCACCGTCATCGCGGTGCCCGCGCTCGCGACCCCCGCGGTGCAGTCGGTCGCAGGGCTGCGCACCGACACGCTCGGCCGCCAGATCGCCGAAGTCATCGCCGCCGACCTCGAACGCAGCGGGCTCTACGCGCCGCTCGGCCCCGGCAGCGTCCGCGCAATCACCATGGCGGAAGTCACAGCACCGCAATTCGCCGACTGGAGCGCGCGCAACGCCGAAAATGTCGTCCACGGCTTCGTGCGTGCCGATGGCACCGGCAATCTCACCGTCGGCTGCTATCTCTACGACACCGCGCTCGGCAGCGAGCTGGTGCGACAGGGTTTCGTGATCCAGCCCGGCGACTGGCGCCGTGCCGCGCACAAATGCGCCGACGTCATTTATTCGCGCCTGTCGGGCGAAGCGCCCTTTTTCGATAGCCGCGTCGCCTATATCGCCGAGAGCGGACCCAAGGGGAACCGCATCAAGCGGCTCGCGATCATGGATTCGGACGGCGGCAACCACCGCTTCATCACCAACGGTCAGGCGCTCGCGATCTCGCCGCGCTTCTCGCCCGATTACAAGAAGATCGTCTACGTCTCCTATCTCAACAACCGCGTCCGCGTCTTCATCTACGACGTCGCGAGCGGATCGCAGAAGCTGGTGACCGAAAGCAGCAACGCGACCTTCGCGCCGCGCTGGTCGCCGACGGCGGCGAGATCCTCTATTCGATGGCGGTCGGCGGCAACACCGACATCTATCGCATCTCGGCCGAGGGCGGCACGCCGGTGCGCCTTACCAGCACGCCGGGCATCGATGTGGGCGGCAGCTTCTCGCCCGACGGCAAGAAGATCGTGTTCGAAAGCGACCGGTCGGGCAGCCAGCAAATCTATACGATGAACATCGACGGATCGAACCAGCAGCGGATCAGCTTTGGCGGTGGGCGCTACGCTACACCGATGGTCGCCGCGCGCGACCTGATCGCCTTCACCCGCATGGGCGGCGGCGAGTTCCGCGTCGGTGTCATGACGCCATCGGGCGGCGGCACACGTCTGCTCACCAACAGCTGGCAGGACGAAGCGCCGACCTGGTCGCCGAACGGCCGCGTCATCCAGTTCTTCCGCACCTCGCCGGGCCGCGAAGGCAAGTCGAGCCTGTGGCAGGTCGATCTGACCGGCGTGAACTTGCGCCGCCTGCCGACGCCGCAGGACGGATCGGACCCGAGCTGGGGCCCGGTGCTGCCCTGAACCGGCGGAACCAAAGGAAATAAGCGGGGTTGAATCGCCGTATTTAAGGATCGGTTCATCCCGCGCTCGCATGATTAGAGTGCAACAGAAAAGGACAGAAACATGACGATACGCAAAACCACCGCGATGATCGCGGCGATCACCATGCTTGCTGTTGGTGCGTGCGCAAAGAAAGCGCCGGAGCAACTCCCGCCCGCCCCCGAAGGCACGGGCACCGATACGGGCAACACCGGTACCGGCGTCGTCCCCGGATCGCAGGAAGACTTCCTTGCCAGTGTTGGCGCGATGGGCGACCGCATCTTCTTCGACCTCGACCAGTATAATGTCGATGCACAGGATCAGGCGACGCTGCAGACCCAGTCGCAGTGGCTCGCCCGCAACCCCGCGGTGCGCGTCACGCTGGAGGGTCACGCCGACGAACGCGGCACCCGCGACTATAATATCGCGCTCGGCGAACGCCGCGCCAATGCCGCGAAAAACTACCTCGCTTCGCTCGGCGTCGATCCGTCGCGGATCAGCGTGATCAGTTATGGCAAGGAACGCCCGGCAGCGCTTGGCTCGAACGAAGAAGCCTGGGCGCAGAACCGCCGCGCGGTGACGGTCGTTATCGGCCGCTGATCAGCGGCCACAAGGGCACAGCAGCGAAAGCTGCGGTGCCGATGAAGACACCGAAGGGGACCCGTCGCTCGGACAGCGGCCGGTCCCCTTTTCCTTGGGTGACGAGCGCCCACGCGATTCCGCCAAGGCTCGCGAGCAGCAGCATCAGCGGCAACGCCGGCCAGCCAAGCCAGGCGCCGACGGCGGCAACCAGTTTGGGATCGCCGCCACCCATGCCTTCGGCGCCGCGGCTGCGGCGATAGGCCCAGGCGATCAGCGCGAGCAGGCCGCCACCCACCAATGCGCCGACCCAGCGATCGATCGGCGACGTACCGAGCAGCGGCCCCGCGACCGCCAAGCCGTCGCGCCGAGCAGAAGATTGAGCCGGTCGGCAGCCAGAAATGGCGCGCGTCGAGCAGGATCAGCGGCAGCAGCAGCCAGCCGAACAGCGCCCAGAACCATCCCGTCGTTCCGGGCATCAGCGCCAGCGCAAACGCTCCGACAGCGCCCGACGCCAGTTCGACGCGGCTGTGAAAGAGGTCGATCGCTGCGCCGCATGTACGGCACCGCCCGCGTGCGACCAGCGCCGACAGCAAAGGCACCATGTCCCACGGCGCGAGCACTCGGTTACAGCCCTCGCACCGCGACCGGCCCAGCACCGATCGCCCCGCGGGCCAGCGCAGCACCAGCGTCGCGATGAAGCTGCCGAAAATCAGCCCGAGCAATGCAGCCAGCGCGACGCCCGTGCCAAAGGGCAAGGCGTCCAGGACCTTCACGTCAGAAGCGGCCCGTGGTCGCCAGCAGGAAACCGTCCGATCCGGCTTTGAAGCCCAGCGCCGAGAGCGCGGCGGCCATCGCAGGGTCGCGGTCGACGTTGATCGCAAATTGCGCGCGCCAGGCGCCGCTGCCGTCGAACGACAGCGTCAGCCGCTCCATCCCCGACTGGCTGGCAAGCGCCGCCTGCGCGCGGCCGTTCGCGCACGCCAGCGGCCCCGACAGCCCGCGCGACAAGTCGAGCCCGGCGATCGGCGCGGCCACTGCGAGTTGCACCCGGCCTGCCGCCGCGGTGCATCGGCCCTCGCCGTCGAAACGCACCGTCGCCCCCTCGAAACGGATCGTGTCGATCGGGATCAGCCCGAGCCCGCCCGACAATGTCGCAACACCGTTCACGTCGGACACGCCGCGCGCGCTGCCGCCGTGCAGTCGCCCGGAGAGAGCGCCCAAACGGTCGTCGCTGCGCGAAAAGGCGAGTTCGGTGCGCCCTGTCAGCAACGCCAGCGGCGACAGGCTGGCTTTCACCGTACCGAGCGGCAACGCGCCCAGCCGCGCATCGACCAGTTCGCCCGACCACACCGATCCGCGGATCGTGCGCGCCGTCACCCCGGCGGCGTCGGCACCCGACCAGGAAAGCGCAAGCCGCATCGGGAAGGTCAGGGCGATCAGCACCAGTGCGAGCAGCACCGCGACAATGATCCAGCGCTTTCTGCTGCGCGTCATTGGCCGCCCTTCCGCAGTTCGGCGGTCATGCCGACCGTGCCGTCGGCGGCGGGCGTGATCGTCAGTTGGTCGACGACGAAACCCTGCCCTTCGAGGCTGGCAAGCCAGTCGGTGAGCACCGGCGCCTTGGCGGTGGCAATAGCGATCGTCGCCTGCCCGCTCCCGCGCGCCTCGTTGCGATCGAGCGTCAACCCGATCTCGCCCGCCGATTGCGCAAGATATTGGTCGATCGCCACGGCATCCACCGCCGCGGCGACCGACTTTGCCGGGCGCTGCGCGAGCAACTGCACTTTGGCGGCGACGCGCCCCTCGCGCTCGATCGCGGCGGCGTGCCGGTTTTCCAGATCGGCGAAGGCGGCATAGGCGGGACGCCCGAGCGCCCACAGCAGCACCCCGAGCGCCAGCACACCGGCAAGAGCCACCAGCCAACGCTCGCGCGGCGACAGGCCCGCCCACCAATTCTGTACCGCTTCCATCATGGCACTGCCCGGATCGTGATATTGGCCATCTGCTGGCCGTCGGCGCCCGCGCTCGGCTGCGCGGTGATGCGATAGCCGCGCGCCTGCAGCGCGAGCAGCACCTGGTTGATGTCATCGACGCGCGGCGCCGCGAGCACTGTCGTCAGCGTTCCGTCGGTGCGGTGCGACAGGCTTTTCAGCGACACGCCGGGCGCGTCGTTCATCGCGTCGTAAAGCGCCGACGCCGGGACCGAGAAAGCGAGCGGACCGCCGCCCGCCGCAGCAAGCCGGCGATCGAGATCGGCTTCGGCCGCCTCGGCATCGGTCGCGCTCGCACCCGCCTTTTTCGCCATCGCGACAGTCGCTTCGTCGGCGCGGCGCGTGTCGGACATCAGCCGCACCGCGTAAACCAGCGGTACCGCGAGACTCACGATGACGAGCGAAATAAACAGACGCTTCGCTAGCCGCAGCATTGACGGATCGACCGACCAACTGCGCTTGGGCTTCCACCCGCCGCTGAGCAGATCGAGCGGCGGCGTCCGCAACGAGAGCAGCAACGCCTCGCGCATCCGGTCGGGATCGAGCGGCGCGATCGTCTGCCCCGCCGCGATCAGCGGATCGAGTTCGGGATCGGACAGCCAGGCGCGGTCGGCGGCGCGCACGATCTGCTCGCTTCCCACTTCGGCGGTCCACAGCGTTTCGGGCTCGGGCGGTGGGACCAGCGCGGTGGCGGGAATGATCGCTGCGGGCGACAGACCGTTGGCGTTCAGCCATTCGGTCCATGCCGTCATCGCGGCATGCGTCGTCACCGCAACCGGCACCGCCTGTCCCGTCGCGGCCGGCTGGCCCGCGACGATGTGCAGCGCCGCGGCATCGCCCAGGCTTTCGCGCAGCGTATCGACGCGAGCAACCGCAGCGGCCTGCGCCGGCGCCGCGTCGGGATAATGCCGCCAGCGCAGTGGCACATCGGCGGCGGGTGCGAGCGCGATCAGCCGGTCGTCGGCATCGCCTTCCGACGGACGCTCCCATGCATCGACCCAGCCGTCATCCTGACCCGAATCGACGATCACGCCGTCGTCGACGCGCAGCCATGCCGGACGAACAACCTCCCCATCGGCAAGCGCCGCCACCGGGGGCAGCCAAAGAACAAAAATGCGGCTCATGTCAGTCTATGTCGCCCCAATCGCGGCGGATGATCGTCGGTGGCGCCTGCCCTGCCGCCGGTGCCCCGCCATTGGCGTCGATGAGCGAAACTGCCGTCAAGAATCCGTCCCCCATCGTCACATTCGTCGTCAGCGACAGCCAGCGGCTGTTCACTCCCGCCTGCTCGGCCACCTCGGTCGGCGGGTCGAAGCGTTCGAGCGCCCGCGCCTCCCAGAATCGCACGCTGCTGCCATAGCCGCCCACAGGCCGCGCCGCCAGCGCCGCCCGCGCATCGGCAAGCGTCATTTCGCCCGGCATCAGCATCGCGATCAACGGCGCCTGCTCGGGCGCCAGCGTGTTGACGTTCAGCCGCACCGGATCGGTCACCGGCAGCACGCAGACCCAGGGTTTGAGCTGCGCATAGATTTTGGGCGTCACACCGCGCACCGCGCGCAATTCGCTGACGTCCGCCATCTTGCGGTTGGCCGCAAGATAGGACGCCGCCATCGAGCGATAGACACCGTCCTCGGCCCCCAGCGGGCCGTCGTTGCTGTCGCTGTCGATCCAGTCGGCGGTCGCACCCGTGATCGATTTCGCGGCGCCGGGATCGATACCGAGCACGATCATCAGTTCGCCGAACTGCGCCATCGCTCCCGATCGCTGACTGAGCCGCCCCGGCGCGGTTTCGGCGACCAAGCTGTTGAGGTTGAAACAATTATTCGCATCGCTCAGCCGCGCGCGCGCCTCGCCGCCGGGAAGCGGCAGGGTGAACTCACGGCCGAGCCAGTTCCCCGCGAGCGTCAGCTTGACGGGATCGCGGCCTACCAGATTGGCGACGCGGCGCAGCGCGATTTCTTCGGCCGCGAAGATATAGGCACGCCCCTGATCGACCGTCGCGGCGCTCCCCGCGATGCGCGTCGCAAGCGTCAGCCGGTCGAGCGCGGTCGCCGCAATCACCGCCATCACCGCGACGAGCAGCAGCACGGTGAGCAGCGCTGCGCCGCGCTCGCCTTTGGCAACGCGCCTCATGGCGCCGGAACTCCGCAACGGGAGGCACCGGCCGGGCGGGCGCGGTCAGAAACAGCATCGTCAGCGGCTCGCGCCCCGCGCGTATCAGCCGCATCTCGACTGCGCGCGGGAGCCGGTCGCCGGGTTCGGAGGTCCAGCGTTCGGTCCAATTGCCCGCATCGTCGCGATAACGCACGGCAACACTCGCAACGTCCCCGACGAGCCGGTCGCCGTCGCCGAGCGCGCTGCCGTCGAGCATCGGCTGGACCGCGCGCCGCCATTCGCCGCCGACCAGCGCATAGGCGACGCGCTCGATATTAGGACGCGGGCTGCCGTCGAGTGCCGCCGCGCCGCCGTGGACAAAAGCGAATCCCGTCGAAGAACCGACGAACGCCGGAATGCCCTCACCCGCCGGACCACGCGTCGGGCGCTGCAACGCCTGCGCCAGATCGTTCGCCATCACCGCGCGAAGGCGATTGATGCCCCCCCATTGTCTTCAAGCGTCCCTGCACCGCATCCTGCGTATCGATACTGCTGCGCAGCAGGGTGACGCCCATCGCGGCGATCGCGGCAAAGATCGACAGCGCCACAAGCATCTCGACGAGGGTGAACCCCGCCTGGCCCCCGAGGAAGGGCGGACGGACGCGCATCAGCGGCTCGGCCGGATGATCGTCAGCGCCGCCTGCCCGCGCCCGCTTTCGGGGCGCACGAGCAAGTCGATGCGCAGCAAGCTGTCGTCGGCGGTCTTCGCGACGCGCTGGTCGATCTGCCAGTTGCGGCCGGCGTTGGCGACGCCGACGGTGTTGTTTCCGATCGTCGGGGGCACCGGGTCGGTCCAGAGCTCTACCGCGCGGTTTTGCGCGACTATGCCGGCCATGGTGCTTTCGTCGAGGTCGCCCGCGGTGCGGACCGCATAGGCGTCGAGACGCACGAGAGTCAGCGCCGCGATGCTGATAATGCTGAGCGCGACGAGCATTTCGAGCAGGGTGAAGCCACGCTCATTGTTCACGGCTGACCTCCCCCGTCGCCGAGACGCGGACGGTCTCGCGCGCATCGCCGCCCGACAGGACAATAGCCTGCGGCGTCGGGCTGGTGCCGACGCGGTCGAACAGGATACGCGCGGCGCCCTGCCCGCCCCCGGCGGCGAAGCGCACGTCGCCGGGCCAGTTGCGCTGTTCGAAGGCGCGGCCGGGCAAGGGCTGCCACTCGCCCGCGATACGCCGTTCGAAGCCATAACCCGACGGCGCGAAATTGACCGCGACGCTGCGCCCCTCGATCACCGCGATATCGCGCGCGGCGGCGAGGCGCGCGGCGAGCCGGTCGGCCTCGCTGCGCACATTGCGCTCCTCGCCCGGAATCGTCAGCACCACCGCGGTCGCGGCGAGCGCCATGATCGCGAGCACCACCATCAGTTCGACAAGGGTAAAGCCGTTCGCCCGGGAGCGAGCGCCCGCGTCAGCCGTCGCTGCGGATATCGGCATTATCGTCGGTCCCGCCGGGGGCGCCGTCGGCGCCCATCGACCAGACGTCGAACGCCTTTCCGTTCGGTCCCGGCGCCTGATAATTATAGGGGCGGCCCCACGGATCCTCGGGCAGCCGCTTGATATAGCCGCCGCGGCGATAGCGTTCGGGCTGCGCCAGCGCGGGCGGCGCGGTGACGAGCGCATTCAATCCGTCGGTCGCCGCCGGATAGGCCAGATTGTCGAGGCGATACTGCTCGAGCGCCGTCTCCAGCGTCGCGATATCGGCCTTTGCCTTGGTCACCATCGCGCGGTCCTGGCTGGGCAGGACGTTGATCATCACCACCGTGGCGAGCAGGCCGATGATGAAGATGACGACCATCAGCTCGGTCAGGGTGAAACCGCGTTCGTCGCGCTTGCGGATCGGCCGCGCGGGATCGAGCATCAGGCGAAGGAAAAGCTGCATGAGCGACATCATTATATTCCGGCTAGGTTTTGCAACTGGAGAATGGGGAGCAGGATCGCGAGGATGATCAGCGCGACGCACGATCCCATAACGACAATTATGACAGGTTCGAGTAAGGCCATCGAGGCCGCCGTGAAGCGGTCGAATTCGCGTTCGAGATAGTCGGCGGCGCGTTCGAGCATCTGCTCAAGCCGCCCCGCACTTTCGCCGCTCGCGGTCATATAGACCAGCAAGGGCGGGAAGACGCCGGCGTCGCGGAGCGCGGCCGACAGGCTGCCGCCGGCGCGCACCTGGTCGACGATGCCCGCCGTCGCGCCCGCGAGCGCGGCGTTGCGGATCGTCGGCACGGTCAGCCGCAACCCCTCGACCAGCGGCAGGCGGCTCGACACCATCGTCGACAGCGTACGCGCAAACCGCGCGGCATAAAGGTCGCGAAGCAGGCGCCCGAGCAAAGGCAGGCGCAACAAGCGCGCATCGACGCGCGCCTTGAACGCCGGACGGCGCATCGCGCTGACCCAGCCGAAAATACCCGCGGCGATCAGCAGGGCGATCAGCCACCACCAGTTCGCGGCAAAGCTGGAGATCGCGATCACCGCGCGGGTCAGGAAGGGCAGTTGCTGGCCGACATCGGTGAACTGCTCGACGACGCGCGGAACGACGAAGATCATCAGCGCCGCGACGACGCCGATGGCGACGATCGCGAGCACGATCGGATAGGCGAGCGCCGCGACCAGCTTGCCGCGCACCTCGGCCTGGCGTTCGAGCAGGTCGGCGAGCCGCGCGAGGATCACCGTCAGGCTGCCCGTCGTCTCGCCCGCCGCGACCATCGCGCGATAGAGCGGCGGAAAGCTGCCCGGCTGGCGCGCCATCGCGTCGGCGAGGCGGCGGCCTTCGAGCAGGCCGGCATGGACGTCGCCGATCACGGCGCGCGCGCTTTCGGCCTCGCTCTGGCGGGTCAATGTGCGCAGCGCCTCCTCGAGCGGCGCAACCTCGGCGAGCGTCGCGAGCTGGCGCGTGAAGAGCGCGAGCTCCTTGCGACTCAATTTGTCCTTGCGAAAGGCGAAGAGCGAGCGCCCTGCACGCTTTGCGCCCGCCGCCTCCACGGTCACGATATGGAATTTGCGGCGAATCAAATCCGCCCGCGCGGCGTCGTCGTTCGCGGCGGTCAGCCGCCCCTTACGCTCGCGCCCCTGCGGATCGATCGCCACATAGCGATAATCAGGCATCGACATCCTCGCGCCGCGCGATGCGGATCGCCTCCTCGGGCGTGGTCAACCCCTTGGCGACCATCGTGCGCGCCGCCGAAGCCAGCGTCGGCGCCTTCAGGAAGGCGTGCCTGGCGATCATCGCCTCGTCGCCGCCAGCATAGATATAGCGGCGCACCGTCTCGTCGACCTTGATCGCCTCGAACACCCCGACGCGGCCCTTGAAGCCGGTCCCGCCGCACTGGTCGCAGCCCTTGGGCCGCCAGATGACGGTGCCGATGTCGAGCCCCAGCATCGCGGCGACGCTGTTGTCCGCCTGTACCGGTTCGCGGCAATGGTCGCAGAGCTTGCGCACCAGCCGCTGTGCGATCACCGCGCGCAGCGTCGAGGCGAGCAGGAAGGGTTCGACCTTCAGGTCTTTCAGGCGCGTGATCGCGCCCACCGCATCGTTGGTGTGCACGGTCGAGAGCACGAGGTGGCCGGTCAGCGACGCTTGCACCGCGATGTCGGCGGTCTCGCGGTCGCGGATTTCGCCGACCATCACGACGTCGGGGTCCTGGCGCAGGATCGCGCGCAGCCCCGCGGCGAAGTCGAGCCCGACCTTGCTGTTCACCTGCGTCTGGCCGACGCCGTCGACGGCATATTCGACCGGATCCTCGACGGTCAGGATATTGCGCTGGCCGTCGTTCAATTGCTTGAGCGCCGCATAGAGCGTCGTCGTCTTGCCCGAGCCCGTGGGACCGGTGACGAGAATAATCCCGTTCGGTTCGGCGAGCGCCTCGCGCAAAATCTGGTCGGCGGCGCCCGACAGGCCGAGGACATCGAAGTCGATCCCCGCGCTATCCTTGTCGAGGATGCGCATCACGACGCGTTCGCCCGCGCGGCTCGGCAGCGTCGAGACGCGGACGTCGATCGCCTTGCCAGCAAGCGTCAGCCCGATGCGCCCGTCCTGCGGCACCCGGCGCTCGGCGATGTCGAGGCGCGCCATCACCTTGATGCGGCTGACGACGACGGGGGCGACGTGCGGCGGCATGCGCAGATGCTCGCGCAGCACCCCGTCGGTGCGCATGCGCACGACGAGGCCGCTCTCATAGGGTTCGATATGGATGTCGCTGACGCCCTGGCGCACCGCTTCGGCAATGATCGCGTTGATCAGGCGGATCGCGGGCGCGTCGTTGGCGCTGTCGAGCAGGTCCTCGGCGCTCGGCAGGCTGAAATCCATGTCGCCCCCGTCGAGCGAGCCCGCCATCGCGGCGGCCGAGGCATCGACGGCATAATGGTCGGAGAGCAGCCGGTCGAAGTCGGCCGCATTCGCGGTTACGACGCGCAGCGGCTGCGCGAGATAGCGTTTCACCTCGATCAGCACCGCCGGATCGCTGCCCTCGCGCAAGGTCGCGAGCCAGCGGCCCTCGCCATCGGGAGCGATCACGACACCGTGCGACCGCGCAAAGCCGTACGGGATATCAACCGGCGCCGGGGGAGGCGCCGCCGGTTCGATGTCGGTCACGGATAGTCTCCGGTCGGAGGAGGAGCGGGAGCCTGCGAAACCGAGGGCGGCACGTCGGTGGTCGACACGCTGCCGTCGGGGCCGCGCAGTTCGGGCAGGTTGACGGGGCCGACGGTGATGTCGGCGGGGGTCGCGGCGGACGGAACCGGCGGCACGGCGCCCAGATAGTCGCGCACCAGCGTGTCGATCGCGGGTTCCTGATCGGGATTCCGCTGCAGCTGGAAGTCGCGGATATAGCCATAGCGGCGCGCGGTCAGCGCGGCATTGTCCTCGCGGTTGCGCAGGATCGTCGGGCGGATGAAGACCATCAGGTTGGTCTTGGCGCGCGTCCGGCTGCGCGACTTGAACAGCTCGCCGATCAGCGGGATATCGCTGAGCAGCGGGATGCGCTCGATCGTCTTGCGCTCGTCGTCGTTGAGCAGGCCGCCGATCGCCAGAATCTCGCCGTCGTCGACCGTCAGCACGGTTTCGAACGAACGCTTGTTGAGGATGAGGTCGCTGTTGCGCGACGACACCGGCCCGGCGACGCTCGACACTTCCTGGCGCAGGAACAGCTTGACCTCGCCCGCGCCGTTGACCTGCGGCGTGACGTCGAGCTTGATGCCGACCTCCTCGCGCTGGACGGTGCGGAAAGCATTGTCGAAATTGTCGCTGAGCGCCTCGCCCGTCGTGATCGGGACTTCCTGTCCGACGAGGAATTTCGCGGCCTGATTGTCGAGCGTCACGATATGCGGCGTCGCGAGCAGGTTCGACGTCGTGTCCGATTTCACCGCGTTGATGATCGCGCCGAAGATCGTGTTCTTGCCGATGTCGCCCGCGAAGCCCGCGAAGCCGCCGGTCGCCGTGAGCAGCGACGCCGCGGCCGCCTCCTGCAAGCTGTTGCCGAGCGAACTGTTCGTTTGCGTGACCGTGGTGTTGCCGTTGACCGTCGTCGTTTCCTGCGACAGGCGGTTGGCGGCATAGGCACCCCCCAGCGTGAAGATATTCGGCTGCGCATTGCTGTAATTGGTTGCGACGAACGGGATATTCTTGCCGCCGAGCAGGAATTGGACACCAAGCCTTTTGGCTGCATCGTCGCCGATCTCGACGACGATCGCCTCGACCAGAACCTGCTGGCGGCGGCTGTCGAGCTGGCGGATCAATTCGCCGAGCATCCGCTGCACTTCGCTGTTGGCGGCGACGATGATCGCATTGGCGCCTTCGTAGCGCGTGACGATCGCGGGGCCGCGCGTCGCGATGCTGCCGCCCGATCCGCCGACCGATGCCGGTGCGGTGCTCGCCGGCGCAGCGGCGGGTGCGGGCGTGCTCCCGTTCGCCGAGGAGGAGGAGGCCGATGCCGGCGGCAGGCCCGCCTTCTGCGCCGGGTCGCTGCCGCCGCCGACAAGCTGCTGCAGCGTCGGCAGCAGCGTTTCGGCGTTGGCATGTTCGAGCCAATAGACGCGCAGTTCGGTCCCGCCCGCCGCCTTTGCATCGAGGTCGTTCGCCATCGACACGAAGCGCGCGACGAGTGCCTGGTCGCCGCGCAGCGCGATCGCATTGCTGCTGTCGACCGGAACGATCGCGAGCGGCGCGCGCGCGCCCTCGCCCGCCGCCGGGACAAGCGCGGTGAGCGCCGCCGCGATCTCGCGCGCGCCGGCGTTTTTCAGCGTGACGATCTGGCTGGTCGAGCTGTCGCGATCGATGCTCGCGGCGAGCGCGCGAATACGGCGGATATTGTCGGCGAAATCGGCAACGACGAGGCTGTTCGCATTGCGGTTCGCGGTCAGCGAGCCCTGCGGGCTGACGAGCGGGCGCAGCGTCTCGACCGCCGCGACGGCGTCGATATGGCGCAGGCGGATGATTTCGGTGACGAACTGGTTCTGCGCGGCACCGCCGCTGCCGATCCGGCCCGGCTGCGCCGCCGCGCCGTCGATCGGCTGGACGCGATAGCTGCCGTTCGGGCCCGGCACCGTGACAAGGCCGTTCGAGCGCAGGGTCGCGAGGAAAATCTCGAAATATTCGCTGCGCGACAGCGGACGGTCGGTGACCACCGACACCTTGCCGTTGACGCGCCCGTCGATGACGAAGGTGCGCCCGGTGATCCGCGCCGCGTCCTGGATGAAGGCGCGGATGTCGGCGTCGCGGACGTTCAGCGTATATTGCGCGAGCGCGGGCCCCGGCACGGCGGAAACGAGCGCGGCGGCGAGCATCAGGGAAAGTTTGAGACGCATAAGACCTATTGCTTGGAAAGGAAGATGGCGACGGGGGACGACGCTGGCGCCGCGCTCGACCTCGAGCGAGATGCGCGCGCCCGGCGTGAACTGGCCGGCGAGCGAGGCGGCGTCGCCGGCCGACGCGATCGGGCGGCCGTTGATGCCGCGGATGACGTCGCCCGGACGCAGCCCCGCGGCGCGGAAGACCGCGCCGTCACCTTGCGGTTGGACGACGAGGCCGGTGACACGGCCGTTTTCGGCGCGCGGCGCAAAGCCGACGCCGGCCTTGAGCGCGGCCGGCGACATTTCGCCGCTGCCGCTGAGCGGCGCTCCGGCCGCGGACCCGACTTCGGGGGTCGGGGCGGGCAGCGGCGCCGCGGGGGCGGCGACCGCGGCGTCGCTGCTCTGGTCGAGGAACAGGCTTTCGCGCGCGCCGCCGCGGTCGAGCAGCACATGGTCGAAGGCGACGCCGACCAGTTTCACGCCCGGCGCGATCTCGTCGCCGACGGCATAGCTGGTCTGCACCCCGTCCTCGCCCGCGATGATCGCCGACCCGCTGCCGGTCGCTTCGTTGATGTTGATACCGAACAGGGTGAGCCCGAGCGCGGTGACGGTGGCGCTGGCGGGCCCCTGCGCGTTGCTGCGGAAAAAGGGATCGAGGCTGGTGAACAGCGCGCGCCGTTCGGCGGGCGAGGCGATCACGGCCGTCTGCGGCTGCCACGCGCCGAGCGGCGATAGGGGCGTGATAAGCGTCCAGAGCAGGCGGACGCATTGCCAGATCAGGAGCGCACCGAGCAGCCCGGCGAGCAGCGCGGGCCACAGCTCGCGCGGCGAAAGGCGAACGCTGCGCAGCCAGGCGGGCAGCGCGCGCGGCAACCGAACGGCCGATCCGGACATCAGCGTCGCCATGAAATCGTCCCTGTCCCCCAACTGAAAGAAGCGTGCTGCGAATCGCCTAGGGGCGATCGGTGACAATCAGTTGACGGGAAGATTACAGTTTTTTGTCAGCCGGGCGAGTCCGGTGCGGTTGCCGGAACAAGCCCTCCCCTTCAGGGGAGGGCAGCGAGACTTGGCAGCTTGCTGCCTAGTCGCAGCGGGTGGGGGCCAAAGGCCTTACGCTACGCCGCGAGCCCCACCCCTGAAGGGGAGGGGCTAAAGTACATCAGAATTTCAGCGATGCGCTGAGCGAGAAGGTCCGGCCCAGCTTGTAGCGGTTGAGGAAGATGCGGTTGTCGCCGAATTCCTGCACTTCCTTGTAAGTGCGGCCCGTCAAGTTGCGCGCCTCGAACTTCAGTTCGATCTCCTTGCCGAGCAGGCTGATACCCTGCCGCGCCACGAAATCGACCGAGATGCCGGGCTTTTCGCGGATGTCGGGCTGGCCCGACGGGCCGCGGCTGGTGACGCGCGGGCTGGCATAGGTGAAGAGCAGCGTTTGCTGCGACAGTTTGTCCTGATCCTCGAGCCCGATCTGGATATTGACCAGATGGTCCGACTGGCCGGTCAGCGGCGAGCCGTCGAAGAAGAAGTTGCGGGCGTCCTGCACCACACCGTTGATCACCGTCGTGTCGCCCGCGCCGACGCGGATTTCCGACTTGGTGAAGGTATAGTTTCCGATCAGCACCAGCCGGCGGCTCGCCCAGAGGGCCGCATCCGACAGCGTGTCGAGCGCGACATATTTCTGGACCTCGATCTCGCCGCCGTACAGCAGCGCTTCGGGCGCGTTGGCGAAGCTGGTGTTGGCGATCGAGTCGGTGCTGAGCGAGGTATAGGCCTCGATCGGGCTGTCGATCTTCTTGAAGAAACCCGCCGCGGTCACGCGCTGGTCCTTGGCGAAATACCATTCATAGCGCAGCTCGGTATTCCACAGCTCGCTGTCGGAGAGCGAGGGGTTGCCGCGGAACTGGCGGTTCGATTCGGGGTCTTGGTAGATCTGCGCGATCAGCTCGCGGAACTGCGGGCGCGCGATCGTGTTCGACGCGTTGAGGCGCAGCTGCATGTCGGGCGCGACTTCCCAGGTCAGCGTGATCGCGGGCAACCAATAATCGTTCTTGAGGTTGGTCTGGACGATCGCACTTCCGCCCGTGCCGAACAGGTCGATCGGCACGACCGTCTGCTTGGCGTCTTCGTAGCGCACCCCGACGTTGACGTTCATACCCGGCACGATCTCGGCCTGAAGCTGGGCGTAACCCGCATGCGTCGTCAGCCCCGCGTCGAACGCGGCGGTACCGTCCTGCGCCGAGGTTTCGACCAGCGTGATGTCGTAAAGCTGGATCGTCGCGTCGGAGAGCAGATAGTCGGGGCGCAGCTGCGTCACCGCGACGGGAAGGCCCGAAGCGCGGAACTGAAAGGAGCGGCGGGTCGCGGTGCGGCTCGTGTCGCTGTACGCATAGCCGATCGTCGCGCTGACCTGCGGCGCCAGCTCGTACGACAGGTCGACGCCGCCCGACCACAGATCCTCGTTGAGGTCCGAGAAGGCGATCGTCGCGTCGCCGCGGTTGCCGCCGAGGTCGTTGACGAACTTGTCGCCGGTCGGATCCTGCGTCGTCGGCAGGTTGGTGCGGACATAGGTGAAGCCGCGCTCATAGGGTGCCTCGCGCTGCGAATTGGCATAGGCGCCGCGCAGGTCGACCTTGAGCGCGTCGAAGTGGAATTCGCCGACGAACTGCGTGTTGATCAGCTGGCGTTCGTACCAGGCGGTGTCCTGCCGCATGATGTCGCGGCCGACCTGGTTCGCGTCGGTGCCGAGCGCCAGGCGCGCCTGCTTCAGCGTGTCGCGGATATAGAGGTTGGTCCAGCGCAGCTTGTGATCGCCGATTTCGAGCCCGAGCCCGAGCAGGCCGTTCACGACGACGCGGTTGTCGGTGATGACGCGGTTGTAGCTGGTCTGCGGATCGCCCGAAAGGTCCTGGTTGAGCGAGGTCTGCTGCAGCGTGTCGCGGGTGCGCCACTTGTTGCTGATGCCCGCGGTCGCGATGATGCCGAGCTCGCCGTCGGCGAACGGGATCGTCGTGCCGCCGGTGACGCCCGCCGACCAGTTCACCGGGATATGGTTGTTCTGCTGGAGCAGCGTCGTTTCGGCATTGACCAGTTCCATCTGGATCGCTTCCAGATCGTCCTGGCTGAAATCGGCGCCTTGCAGGATCGGCTTGCCGCTGGCGAAAGCGGCCTTGAGCAGCGGCGGCACGTCGCGCGTGCCGTCGTCGAAGCCGGTCCAGTCGGTGTCGCCGCCATAATAGGTATAGCCGAGCTCGTTCGTCGTCTCGCTGTCCCAGCCGATCCCGCCGCTGAAGGTCAGGAAGGGCTCGCGCGGGGTCGACTTGGTCGTGAGGTTGATCACGCCGCCGCCGAATTCGCCGGGGAAATTCGCCGAATAGCTTTTCTGGACGAGCGTCGAATCGATGACGTTCGAGGGGAAGATGTCGAGCGGGACGACGCGCTTCAGCGGCTCGGGGCTGGGCAGCGGCGAGCCGTTGAGCAGCGCGAGCGAATAACGGTCGCCGAGGCCGCGGACATAGACGAAGCCGCTGCCGACGACGCTGAGGCCGGTGACGCGCTGGAGCGAGCCCGAAATGTCGCCTTCGCCGGTGCGCGCGATGTCGGCCGAGGACAGGACCGAGACGACTTCGGGCGTCGCGCGGACGATATTGGGGGTGAAGCGGCCGGTGACGACGATTTCCTGATCGGCGCCGCCGGGGATCGAAACATCGGCTTCTTCATCCTGCGCCGCGGCATCGTCGGCGGGCGCGGTTTCGGTCGCGACCGGCGGCGCGTCGGGTGCCGGCGTGCCCGCATCCTGCGCGAGCGCGGCAGGGGCGACGAGCGCGGAACTGAGGAGAAGCAGGCTGGCGAAGATCGGCCGCTTGGTCATGGTAAAAGTCCCCAAGGAATATGCAGGAAGGGAGCGGGCCAGCCCGTTCGGCGTGCCCGCTCCCCAATTGGATCGCGAGCGATCAGGTCGTCGGGATGGCGCTGCAGCTGCGGCTGCTGGTGCCGAAGTTCGCCGTCGACGAGTTGCAGGTCCAGCCCTGGTACCAGGTGTCGTTGGCGTCGCGGACGGCACCGACATAGGCGGTCGTGTCGAAGAAGGCGTTGAGCGTCTTCGCATCGAAGGCTGGACGCGCGGTCTCGGTCGCGCCGTTGACGAACAGGTTGGTCAGCGTCGGCGTATAGGCGACGCTATTGTTCGTGCCGCCCTCGAAGATTGCCTGGACCTGTGCGTCGGTGACGCCGCTGGTGCCGCGGAACGGGGTGCTGTTGCACTGCATCGACACCGAGAAGAAGCGCGGCGGGCCCGCTTCGTCGAGCGCGCCGTTGGTCGGGTTGACCGTCGTCGCGCTGTTGAAACCGAGGCAGCGGAAACCCGGCGCAACAATCAGACCGTTGGCGAAAGTGTAGTCGGCACCGCCGCGGACGAGGATCGCCACACCGTTACCCGCCGCATTGTTGCGGTGGACGTAGGTGAAGTTCGAGATGTTCACATTCTGACGCGGAACCGCATCTTCGTTGCCGTTCGAGTCGATTTCCATCATCGAGTCGCCGACCGCACCGCCTTCGCGCTGCACCCCGATGACGTACTGGATATTGCCCTTGTAGCCGACGTCGGTGTCGAGGCCGTCGTCTTCGGCACCCGTGATGACGAGATGCTTCATGTTGACGCGGCCGCGAACACTTCGATGCCGTCGTCCGAGCTGTTGTGGATCTGGATATGGTCGAGCTGGGTGTTCGAACCGACGCCCGACGGGGTCAGGCCCTGCAGTTCGCTCGCCGCCGACAGGATGAAGCCCGAATAGCGGATCTGGACGTAGGACATGCGGCCCGAGTTATCGGCCGGCTGCGCGCCGCCGTAGAGCGCGTTCGACGTGCCTTCGGTGTCGCGCTCGCAGGCGGCGGTGCCCGGCGTCGCGCCCGGTGCAAGGCAGTCGGTGATCGGCGCACGGCCGAGCAGGACGACGCCGCCCCACAGCTGCGAGGTCTGGTCGTTCGCCGAGCCGACGACGTTGCCGCGGCCGGTGAAGATGATCGGCTGGGTCGGGGTGCCAACCGCGTCGATGCGGTTGCCGCGGTTGACGGCGAGGAAGGATACGCCCGTCGCCCCGAAGATGGTGACGCCCGGATCGATCGTCAGCGTGACGACATTGTTCGTGCTCGTCGCGCCCTGGTCGGTGCCCACATCGACGCGGCCGGGGAGCGAATAAATGACGCCCGCAACCTTCGGGATTGCGGTGGTCGAGTTGAAGCGCGTCGGGAAGCCGCAGTTGCGCCATTCGCCGCCGGGGCCCGAGATGGTCCCGAGATTGGCGAGCTGGTCGGCGCCCGCGATGGTCGGGCAGTTGGCGGCCGGGGTGACGGTTGCCGGCGGGGTCGGGGTCGGCGTGGGAGTCGGGGTCGGCGTGGGGGTCGGCGCCGGGATCACGATCACGCCTTCGCCCGGCGACGCGACGCCGTCGGCACCGCAGGCCGCGAGGATGGAACAGGCCACGCCGCTGAGCATGACCAAACGAACGCGTGCGAAAGCCGCCATGAAATTCTCCGTTCCCGGTGTGCGCCACCCAAAGGCGCTGATGAAAAACAGCCGCGAACGAGAGAAGAAAGGTCGCCTCGCCCCCGGTGACGCCGCCACTAGGGTGATTCGATGACGGTCTGACGCCAGAACGATGACAGAGAGGTGACTCTTTTGGGTCGATATGGTGACAACGGCCAAAGCCGCAGCCAAGCCGGCAATCCGTACGTTAGCAGGTGCAAAAAATAAAAGCGGCGAAGCTTGCTTGCATCGCCCGGAAAGCTTTGCTAGGCGCCCGCTCCTACCTGGTGCCGGCCCGTCCGGACCATCATGATGTGCGGTCGTGGCGGAACTGGTAGACGCGCAACGTTGAGGTCGTTGTGGCCGAAAGGCCGTGGAAGTTCGAGTCTTCTCGACCGCACCACTCTCCCGCTAAGCGGTTGAATCATAATGATAAAATTCCAGAACCTCCCCTGGACCGCCTTTCAGGCCACTCTCGCATTTGCGCTGCAGGCGGCCACTTGATCACTCGAAGCACGGCAGGCGCAGGGGAAGCAAGTCACCTTCAGATCAGAAAGCGGATGCCTTGCGCGCCGGTACTCCCAAAGCGTTGCCCCGCCGCCACTTGCGTGATTATCCACATCAATGAAGACGCACTTGATCGCCGCGCTTGCTCTATGCGGGCTATTTAGTCCGAGCATTGAGGCCGGGGCTGAGGCGCGGCACTTCGCTGACATTCAACGAGAGGCACCAGCTTTGCACGCCGTCCCAGCTGCCGGCCAAGGCGCGGTGGTGCAAAGAACGACGGTAATCGCATTTGCAGCTGAACCGGTTGGTCAGCCGCAAAGGAGATCGGACTAGTATGGGGGGCTGCGCGCCCGTTGCCGCAGTTAAAATTCCGCCGGCGTGCGAGGGCGCGGTTTCATATTGCGTATGGATTCATTCGGGTTGAGCATCTTGCATCTGGCGCACATTGTTCGAAAGCGATGGAACGCCTGAATGGATGGGAGAGAATGTTGGACTCCAGCTTGCTTGAGGACTTCCTCACCCTCATCGACTGCGGCAATTTCTCCCGCGCGGCGGAGAAACGCTCGGTCAGCCAGCCGAGCTTCAGCCGCCGGATCCGGACGCTCGAGGAATGGGTCGGCGCGACGCTGATCGATCGCAGCACGCATACGGTGCGCCTGACCGCCGCGGGCGAGCGATTCCGCACCACCGCCGAGGAAACGCTGCGCCGGCTGCAAATAGGCCGCGAAGAAGCGCGCGCGGTGGCGAAGGCATCGTCGGAAACGCTCCGCTTCGCCTCGACCCATGTCCTGTCGCTGACCTTTTTTCCGAGCTGGCTGCGCGCGCTCGAGGTCGATGCGCAGCGCAACGTGACGATCGAGCTGATCGCCGACAATATGGTCGCGTGCGAGCGGCTGATGATCGAGGGCCGCGCGCAGTTCCTGCTCTGTCACCATCACGAAGCGGCGAATGTCCGCCTCGGATCGGACTTCCGCTCGGTCCGGCTGGGGAGCGACATCTTGTTGCCGGTCGCGGCGCCACAGGTCGTCGCGGCCGGGATCACGGCGGCGACGCCGCAACTGGCCTTCACCAATGATTCGGGCATGGGGCGCATTCTGTCCGCGGCATGGTCGGCGCAGGGATCGCCGCCGCCGCCGCAACCGGCCTTTGCGTCGCATCTCGCGAGCGTCCTGGCGGCGATGGCGCGCGACGGCCGCGGTGTCACCTGGTCGGCGCTCAGCCTCGTCGAGGACGACCTCGCATCGGGGCGCCTCGTCCGCGCGGGCTCCGCGAAAGACGAGGTGCCGATCGAAATCCGGCTGTGGCGTCCCAAGGCGCGGCAGTCGCCCGCGGCCGAAGCCTTCTGGAGCCGCCTGCTGAAAATGGAAGCGGCGGCCGCGAACGGCTGAGCGCGAGGTCAGGCGAGCGCGTCTGCGATCGCCTTGCCGCACTCGACTGTGCCCGCCGGGCCGCCCAGATCGCGCGTCCGCAGCTTCGGTTCCGACAGCACATCCTCGATCGCGGTCAGCACCGCCTGCGACGCCTGAAATTCGCCGAGATGGTCGAGCATCAGCGCCGCGGACCAGATCTGTCCGACCGGATTGGCGACCCACTGGCCCGCAATGTCGGGCGCCGAGCCGTGAACGGGCTCGAAGAGCGACGGAAAGCGCCGCTCGGGATTGATGTTTCCCGCGGGCGCGATGCCGATCGTGCCAGTGCAGGCGGGGCCGAGGTCGGAGAGGATGTCGCCGAACAGATTCGACGCGACGACGACGTCGAACCAGTCGGGATGCTGGACGAAGTGCGCCGTCAGGATGTCGATATGATATTTGTCCCAGCGGACGTCGGGATAGTTCGGCGCCATCGCCTCCACGCGCTCGTCCCAATAGGGCATGGTGATCGAGATGCCGTTCGATTTGGTCGCCGAGGTCAGATGTTTTTTCTCGCGGCGCTGCGCGAGTTCGAAGGCGTAGCGCAGGATGCGATCGACGCCGACCCGGGTCATCACCGTTTCCTGCACCACGACCTCGCGCTCGGTGTCGGGGAAGATCTTGCCGCCGATCGACGAATATTCGCCCTCGGTATTCTCGCGCACCACGAAAAAGTCGATGTCGCCCGGCTTGCGACCCGCGAGCGGGCTCGGCACGCCGGGCATCAGCTTGACCGGGCGCAAATTGACATATTGATCGAACTCGCGGCGGAACTGGATCAGCGATCCCCAGAGGGACACATGATCGGGCACCGTTTCGGGCCAGCCGACCGCGCCGAAGAAGATCGCGTCGTGCCCGCCGATCTGCTGCTTCCAGTCGTCGGGCATCATCTGGCCGTGCTGCAGATAATAGTCGCACGACGCGAAGTCGAAATAGTCGAACTCGAACCCGCAGCCATATTTCGCCGACGCCGCCTCGAGCACCCGGATACCCTCGGGTATGACCTCCTTGCCGATGCCGTCGCCGGGGATCACCGCGATGCGGTGGATATTTGCCTTGCTCATGCTCGATGGTCTTTCGCTATGCGCGGGCCATCGATCAGGATCGCGCGAAAATCATTCACATTGGTCATCGTCGCCCCGGTGATCAGCAGCGAGCCGGTGCGTTCGAAAAATCGGTAGGCGTCGTTGTCGGCGAGGCTTTGCGGAGCGGACAGCCCGAGGGTGCGCGCTTGCGCCAGGCTATCGGGACCGATCATCGCGCCGGCATTGTCTTCGGTTCCGTCGATGCCGTCGGTATCCGCCGCGATGGCATGGACATCGGCCGCACCGTCGAGCGCGATCGCAAGCGCCAGCAGGAATTCGGCGTTTCGGCCGCCGCGCCCTGCCCCGGTTACGGTCACGGTGGTTTCGCCGCCCGACACCAGGACGCAGGGCGCCGCGACGGGCTGCCCGTCGCGCTGGACGCGATGCGCGATATCGGCGTGGGTCCTTGCAACCTCGCGCGCCTCACCCTCGATCGCATCGCCCAGGATCAGCGGGGCATAGCCGAGGTCGCGGGCAACCGCCGCGGCGGCTTCGAGCGCTATCGCGGGCGTCGCGACCAGATGCCATTCGGGTTCGAAGGCGCCCGGTTTCGGTGTCTCGCTCGCGGGATTGCGCAGCCAGTCGCTGACCGGACCCGCCGCGGCCAGACCGTATCGTGCCAATATGTCCAGCGCCTGCTCGCGCGTCGTCGGGTCGGGGATCGTCGGCCCCGATGCGATCGTCGCGGGATCGTCGCCCGGCACGTCGGAGATGATCAGCGTCACCACGCGCGCTGGCGCCGCGGCCAGCGCGAGCCGCCCGCCGCGCACGGTCGACAGATGTTTGCGCACGCAGTTCATTTCGGCGACCGTCGCCCCGCTCCGCAGCAGTGAAGCCATCAGCGCCTGCTCGTCGGCGAGCGTCACGCCCGGCGGCGGGGCCGCCAGCAGCGCCGAGCCGCCGCCCGAAATCAGGCAAATGACCAGATCGTCGGGAGCGAGGTTACGGACGAGTGCGACCATCCGGCTGGTCGCAGCGACCCCCGCTGCGTCGGATATCGGATGGCCGGCCTCGACGACCTCGATCGATCGGCAGGCCATCGCATGGCCGTGGCGCGTCACCACCAGCCCCGACAGCGGACCTTCCCAATGATCCTCGACGGCGCGCGCCATCGCCGCGGCCGCCTTGCCGGCGCCGATCACGATCGTGCGGCCCTTGGGCGGCGCGGGCAGCGCGGGCGGGACGCACCGCGCCGGCATCGCGCTCGCGACCGCGGCGTCGAACATGCGCCGCAGCCCTGCCCGTGCTGCCAGATCCGCCTCGCCCCCCAAGGCGCTAGCCCGTCCGCCGGCCGTCGGCGACGACGCATTGCGCAGGCGGATCGCCCCCGTCGAGCACCGCGACGACGCACATCGCCGCGACCATGTTCGTCCGGTCGAGCCCTTCGCGCGTCGATGCACCGGCGTGCGGCGTGGCGATCACATTGGGCAGCGCGATCAGTTCGTCGGTGACCGCCTTATAGTCCGGATCGCTTTCGCTCATGAAGACGTCGAGCCCCGCGGCGGCGATCTGACCCGCCTTCAGCGCTGCCAGCAGCGCGCGGTCGTCGACTAGCCCGCCGCGCGCGGCGTTGATCAGGATCGCAGTCGGCTTCATGCGATCGAGCGCGGCGGCGTCGATCAGGAACCGCGTGTCGGGCGTCAGCGGCGCATGGAGCGAGACATAGTCGCTGGACGCAAGCAATTCGCCGAGTTCGACAAGCTCGATCCCGTTCTGCCGCACATAATCGGGATCGGCGTTCGCCTCGACCGCGAGCAGGCGCACGTCGAACCCCTGCAGGCGCTGGACCAGACTCCGCCCGATCCGCCCCAGCCCGACGATACCGACGGTCTTTTTATAGAGATCCGAACCCATCAGGATCGCCCAATTGCCAGCGATCATATTCTGCTGCGTCTCGCGGAACCGGTGGCCCGCCGCCAGCATCAGCGCCATCGTATGATCGGCGACCGATGCATCATTGCCCCCCGCCGCGATGCACACGACCTTGCCGAGATCGTTGGCGGCTGCGACATCGACGCGTTCATAGCCGACGCCGCGGCGCGAAATGATCCGGAGGTCGGGTAGCGCCGATTGCAATTCGCGCGTAACGCGCGCGTGCCCGACGATCCAGCCCGCTGCGCCGTCGAGGATCGCCACCAGTTCGTCGTGCGAAAGATTGCCGTCGGCCTGCCCCGGCGGCAGTTCGGCCTGGACGACCGTGCAGCCCGCCTGTTCGAGATAAGCAACCGTTTCCTCGTCGAAAAAGCGCTGGGTCACGACCACGCGGCGGTTCGGCACTCCGGATCCTCTCATTGTCCTTCTCTCGTCCGGCCCGGGTATCGGCCCCTATGGCCAATCGCAATCGTGCAGAGGCTATGAAACTATGCGGTGGGTGCCGCGGGTCGGACAAAGCCCGGGATTATCACTCCATTGTCGCACAAAAAACATGCTCGCCACATATATTGATAATATTCGTACATCTTGACGCATGGCGATATTTCACTGATCGCGGCACCGTTCAAGCAAGGAGTAGTCGAATGACGCGCGAAATGACCGAACCCGTCGTGATCATGGTTCCCAACGGGTCGCTGGGCGCCGGGGCCAATGAAGAAGAGATGGAATATGGCATCGCGCGCGGCGCGCAGGTGATCGCGACCGACGCCGGGTCGACCGACAGCGGCGCGGCTTATCTGGCGCTCGGCATGTCGAAGAACAATCGCGGCGCGGTGAAGCGCGACCTGACGATCATGATGCGCGCCGCGTCGAAAGCGAAAATCCCGATCGTCGTCGGCACCAGCGGCCAGGCCGGCGGCGACCTCAACCTCGACTGGACGCGCGATATCGCGATCGAAGTCGCGCGCGAACTGGGCATCAAGCCCAAGATCGCCCTGCTCTATTCCGAACAGAGCAAGGACGTCCTGAAGGCCAAGAATGCCGCCGGCGGATCCGGCCGCTCGCGCCGATGGGGCCGCTCGACGACGCGACCATCGACGAATGCGACCATATCGTCGCGGCGATGGGGCCCGAACCCTTCATGGCTGCGCTCGAGGCGGGCGCCGACATCATCCTCGGCGGCCGGACCACCGACACGGCGGCGATCTGTTGCTATGCCTTGTGGAAGGGCGCGCCGCTGGGGCCGAGCTGGCATGCCGGCAAGATCGGCGAATGCGGCGGACAAGCCTCGATCAAGGAAGTCGACGGACGCGGCATCCTGATCCGCATCGACAAGGACGGGTTCGAAGTCGAGGCGCTGAACGACGTGAACAAATGCACGCCGCACAGCGTGTCGGCGCACATGCTCTATGAGAATAGCGATCCCTTCAACCTGACCGAACCGGGCGGCATACTCGACACGACCGACAGCCGTTATGAGCAGATCGATCCGCGCATCACGCGCGTCACCGGATCGGTCTGGAAGGAAATGCCCTACACGATGAAGCTCGAAGGCGCATCGGCGGGGCAATATCAAACCGTGATGCTCGTCGGCATTCAGGATCCGGTCGTGCTCAACGACCTCGAAACCTTCGAAGCGAACATGACCAAGCATCTGTATAACCGGGTACGGATGACGATCGGCGAGGCGGCGGGCGACTTCCACATCTCGCTCCGCCTCTACGGCTGGAATGCGGTATCGGGCGAGAAGGTACCCGAAGGCACGCCGGCGCCGCGCGAGGTCGGCGTGCTGTTCGTTGCAACGGCCGACACGCAGGAAATGGCGAACCAGATCGCCAAGGCCTGCAATCCGATCTTCTTTCACATGTATATGCCCGGCCACCACGGCGAGATGCCGAGCTATGGTTTTGCCTTCAGCCCGGCGGACATTCCGCGCGGCCAGCTGTACGAATTCCGCCTGAACCATGTCGTCGAATGCGACGATCCGTCGGAATTGGTGCGAACCGAGTGGGTTGACCTCAGCGTAGAGGAGGCGGCGTGATGGCGACCGTGGGTGAAATTTGCAGCTATGTCCGGTCGAAGAATGCCGGCCCCTTCTGGGTCACGTTCGACCTGTTCTTCGACAATGCCGAGGATTTCCGGCGCTATGCACGGCATCCCGCGATCGGCCCCGAAACCTTCCAGCGACTGTTCGGCGCCAACCCCGACCAGGTGAAGAGCTTTCCGGTCGAAAGCCTGAACATGGTCAAGATCTCGTGCGTGCGCCCGACGCCGTCGGGGTCGCGCGTCGAACGCGACCTGCACAGCGGCCAGATGTTCGTCCGGCTGCTCGATATCGAACTCGACTGATCGTGGCCCGGCCGGTGCCATCGCGGCGCCGGCCGGTTCCATCAATCCGCGACGATCACGCCTGGCCCGCCGGCGAACATCGCCTTGATCGCATCAGCCCGCAGGCTTCGCGCAACCGACTGCGCGATATAGCCCTTGTCGGTGATCTCGCCGCGCCGGGAATCGGGCTGATCGGCGAGGATCATCGCGCGGCCGACCCGCCCGCCCTGCCCTTGCCGCGGCGTTGAAGCGGCGCAGTCCGTTCGTAACGGCCATCTCGATCTCGGCGGCGTCACGGCGCGGATCGGGATAGAAAAGCGCGCCGATCTCCGCCCTGTCCTCGCCGCAGATCACCGCGTCGGATACCGCCGATCCGATGGCGGACAGCAGCACGAGCCGCAATTCGCTGACGGTGACGAAAGTGCCGCTCGCAAGCTTGAAATTCTCCGACAGACGGCCTTCGTAGATCAGGCTGCTGGTCGGACTGCCGGGGTCCGCCGGCCGCACAGCGTCGCCGAGGCGGTAATAGCCCTCGGTGTCGAACGCCGCAGCCGACAGCTCGGGCGCGCGAGATAGCCGGCCATCACCTGCGGTCCCTTCACGCGCAGTTCGAGCTTGCCGTCGACGGGCGCGAGGCGAACCTCCGTGCCCGGAATCGGCAGCCCCAGCATCCCCATCCGCAAATTCGGCCAATGGACGTTGCACACCGAGGGGCCCGTTTCGGTCGCGCCATAACCGCTGCCGAAGCTGATGAGTTCGCCGACCGTGCGCACGGCGATCGCCTCGAAGCGGTCGACGATATCCTGGCCAAGCGCGGCACCGCCGTTCTGTACGATGCGGATCCGCTCGAAAAAGCGCCGCGCCAGCGCCGCGTCGCGATCGAGTTCGTCCGCCAGCATCATCCAGCCCGCGGGCACCATCGAATGCGAAGTCGGCGATATTTCGCGCAGATTGCGCAGCGTTTCGCCGAAGCGCGCGGCGGTCGGCTGGCCGCGGTCGATGTAGAGCGCGCCGCCGCGATGCAGCGCCTGATGCAACACCGAATGCGCGCCCATGCTATGGCTCCACGGCGCCGCATTGATCCACACCGGCGGATCGGGATCGGCGAAGCAGGATGCGAGTTGCGCGGTATTGAGCGCGATCATCCGGTGCGTGCAGATCACCGCCTTCGGCATTCCCGTCGAGCCCGAGGTGAGCAGATAGCGCGCGGCATCGTCCGGCCTCTCGATCGAAGGCGCAGCGCTTCCTTCATAAAGCGTGTCGAATGCGATATCGCCCGGCCGCGCGTTGCGCGAGGCGATGACCGGCAAGCCGGCAAGACAGTTGAACGCCAGCCCCTCGGCGAACAGCGCGGCATCCTCGACATAGACGGCGCGCGGCCGGATCGTCGCGCATGCCGCCGCGAGGCGCGCCGGATTGGCGCCCGCAAGGCCATATTGCGGCGACACCGGCGCGGTGATGCCGCCCGCGCGCATCAGGGCATAGCTGATCAGCGCATGGTCGATCGCGTTGGCCGACAGGATCAACAGCGGGCTCACCCGCTCGATCCCCATCTGCCCGAGCGCGCCCGCCAGACGGCCGACACGCTCATGCGCCTCGGCAAAGCTGACGGTGCGCCAGCCGCCGCCCGACCGCTCGGCGAGCCAGATATGGTCGGGCGTGGCGGCCGCCCAATGGTCGAGCGCCGCGTTCATCGTTTCGAAGCGGTCGGGATAGCTGCCGAGGTTGGTCAGGCGGATTTCGCCGGTTGAAAAGCGCTGGGTGAGGAAGCGGTGCGGCGGCGCGTAGCGGGGCTCGCGCATCCCTTCGATCCGGACGTCGGGGCCGATCCGGATGCCCTCCTCGACGATCTCGCCCGATTCCTCTGCCGCCGTATCGACTGCCATGCCTCGCTCCCATGATTTCGTGCGAGAATTGTAGCACCGAACGAAACACGTCAAGATTGACGAACATTGATCAACATGTAAAAGCGGGGCATATGGAAGACGATTATATCAGCGCGGACGAGGCGGCGGCCTTTCTCGGCGTGTCGCGCGCGACGATCTATGCCTATGTCAGCCGCAAGGGCATCCGCTCACACCCCGTTCCTGGGACGCGCCAGCATCGCTATCGCCGGGTCGATGTCGAGCAGATCAAGGCGCGCGGGCGGCGCCCCGCGGGCTTGCCGCTCGGCATCGACATTCCGAGCCGCATCACCGACGTCGGCGATAACGAATTGCTCTACCGCGGGCGCAGCGCGATCGAATTGTCCGAACATGCAACGCTCGAGCAGATTGCGGCGCGCCTGTGGGACGTCGACGCATCGATCTTCGACCGCCCGCCGCCGCGCAGTTCGGCGCTGTTTCCGAAGCTCGACGAACTGCTGACCGCCGAAGCCGGGGTCGACCGCGCGCTCGCGCATTTTCCTTTCCTCGAACAGGCGAACCCCCGCGCCTACGATCTCAGCCATCAGGGGATGGCCGCGACGGGGGTCGACATCATCCGCTGGCTGACCGCGATCATCCTGAGCAAGGGCAGCGCGTCGGACGAGCCGATCCACCTGCAATTCGAAAAATCGCTGGCGCTGGCGCCCGAACAGACCGACCTGCTGCGCCGCGTGCTGATCCTTGCGGCCGATCATGGCGTGAACGAAAGCACCTATGCCGTGCGCATGGTCGCGCGGTCGGGCGTGACGCCGTGGCGCTCGGTGTCGGTCGGCCTCGCACTCGCGGTCGGGCGCCAGAGCAAGTTCGGGCAAAATGAATCGCTTCGCCGTTTCATCGCCGAAATCCTGTCGGCGCCCGACCCCGAAGCGGTGGTAACACGCCAGCTGCGCGAGGGCGGCGACCTGCCCGGGTTCGGAAGCCCCATCTATCCGAACGGCGACCCGCGCGCGGCCGCACTCGTCGATTTCTGCGACCGCGCGCTGTCCGATCATCCGGGGTATCGCAAGCTCGGCCGCGCGATCGAACTCGCCTATGAATTTCGCGCGCTGCGGCCGAATTTCGCCTTCGTCAGCACCTTTGCCGAGGAACTCACCGGATTGCAGTCGCGCCGCGAATTCGTCGGACTAAGCTCGAGCGAAGCGCCCTATCTGATCGGCCGGTCGGTGGGCTGGGTCGCGCACTGCATCGAACAGGTGGCGAGCGACAACGACGGCCCGGCGGATTCGGGCGATTGAACCGGTCCGGCGCGCCCCGTGCATGGAATGATAGCTCGGCAAGCCGGGCGATTTGCTGCAGGTCGGCGCCGCGGACGATCCCCGATGCCGCAGCTTGAAAAGAGTCCGATGCACGACACGCTGGGCGACGACGATCGGTGGCTCTCGCGGTTGCCGCCCGCGACGCGCGATTTCATCCGCGCGCGCGTGCGGCCACGCAAATTCGCCGACCGCGCGCGCGTCTATTCGGCGGGCGACGAACCCGACGGGCTGTATCAGATCGTGTCGGGCGAGGTGCGGCTGATGGCCTATCCAGCGGTCGGACGGCAGTTTCTCACGCTCGTCGTGCGGCGCCGGCACTGGTTCGGCGAACTGTCGGTCGTCGATGGCGGGCCACGGCCGCACGATGCGATCTGCCAGGGTCCGGTCGAACTGCTCCACCTGCCGCTGCGCGATATCGCCGATTTTGCCGCGACGCAGCCCGGCATCTACGGCCACGTCGCGCTGATCGGCTGCGAGCATCAGCGCGCGGCGCTGTCCTATATCGGCTCGATGCTCGCCAAGCCGAGCCGGGCACGGCTCGCCGAGATGATCCTGAACATGGCCTCGCGCGGCACCGATTTCGATCATCCCGTCCTCCACATGAGCCAGGAGGATCTCGCCGGGCGGCTCGGCATGTCGCGCCAGCATCTCGGCAATCTCCTGTCCGAAATGAAGGCGGCGGGCAGCATCGCCACCTCCTATGGCCGCATCCATATTCTCGACCGGCGCGCGCTGCTGGCGATGGCCGACTGATGGCGGACGCCGAACCTCAAGGCGGCGCCTCGGCCGCGCGCCGCGCCGGCGCGTGGGCGGCGCTGCTCGTCCTCTCGATCGCGACGACCTGGGCCTTTCGCCTGCTCCATGTTCCGGCCGCGCTGATGCTCGGCCCGATGCTGTCGGCGATCGCCATCGCGCAATATCATGGCAAGCTCGAGATGCGCCGGCCGCTCGTGATGGGGGCGCAGGCGCTGCTCGGTTGCCGGCTCGGCATGGCGATCTCGCCCGAGTTGCTGCATTCGGCGCTCGGCTATCTGCCGGCGCTGTTCGCATTTGTGATCGCGGTCGTACTGGCGACGATGGCCCTTGCCGTCGCCGTCAGCCGCGCCGGCTGGTTCCCTGAAAGTACCGCAGTCTGGGGCGTATCGCCCGGCGCCGCGTCGGCGATGGTGATGCTCGCCGAAATGTACGGCAGCGATCCCCGCATCGTCGCGGTCATGCAATATCTGCGCGTGCTGGCGGCCGCGCTCGTCGCGATCCTCGTCGGCACGCTGATGGGCAGCCCCGAGGCGAACAGCCACGGTATTCCGACGATCGGACCCAGCGTCGTATGGTTTCCGCCGATCGACGGCATCGCCTTTACCGAAACGCTGGCGCTCGCGCTGCTCGGCGCGATTGCCGCGTGGGTGAGCAAAAGGTCGATCGCGATCCTGTTCGTGCCGATGATCGGCGGTGCCTTCCTGCAGATCAGCGGTCTCGGGCGGCTCGAACTGCCGGCCTTTCTGACCGCGGCGGTGTTCGCGGTCATCGGCTGGAACATCGGTTTGAAATTCACGCGCGCCTCGCTCCGCGCCTCGATGAAGCTGATGCCCCGGATCGTCGCCGTGATCTTCGCGATGATCGCGCTGTGCGGCGCGCTGTCGTTCGCCTTGGCGCGCGTGACCGGAGTCGATGCGCTGTCGGCCTATCTCGCGCTCAGCCCCGGCGGCCTCGATTCGGTGCTGATCATCGCGACGAGCACGCATGTCGACCTGCCGCTGATTCTCGCCGCGCAGGTGGTGCGGTTGCTCGTCGTGATGACGGTCGCGCCGCCGCTCGCGCGCTTCGTCGTGCGGCGCGGATTCACTGCGGGCCGGCCGGCGGAATAGCGCCGCACAGCGCGCATAAAACCATAGTTTCTGCCCGATTGAGCAGGCTTCCCCCGCCCGATATCGCCAATCGGAGATCATCAGGGAGAGGACTATCATGCGACATCGATGGACGCGCATTGCGCTGGCCACCTGCATCGCCGCGGCGCTCGCGGCGCCGGGCGCCGGACATGAAACGGCGGAGGGCGAGAGCAAACCCTTTCGCGGCCCGCTGAAGCCCGACCAGCCGCTCGCGCGCGGCTATAACGACGCGGCGAAGGCGCTCGCAATGGTCGACGACAATCCGCTCATTCGCTGGGAATATCGCGTCTGGTGCGAAACCGGCTATCGCAGCGTCAGCGATGCGGGCACGGGCCAGGAAGTCGATACGCCCGCCGACGTCACGCGCGACATGGTCTCGCCCAAGGGCTTTTTCCACACCGGCCACGCGCGCGAACTGTTCACGCCGGGCGGCGTGCGCTTCCTCGACAATGCCTGGTATTTCGGCGCCAACGGCCTCGGCGTCGTCGTCGTCAAGACCGACGAAGGGCTGCTGTTGTTCGACACGATGGGAACGCCCGAGGAGTTCGACAAGGCGGTGCTGTCCGAAATGCCCGCGGCGGGGCTCGACCCCAAGGATATCACCCATGTCTTCGTCGGCCATTATCACTGGGACCACACCGGCGGCGTCAACACCGTCCGCAAGCTGGCACCAAAGGCCAAGGTCGTGATCACCGAGCCCGACGCCAGGATCATCGACACGGCGCGCCGGACCTTGCTGGCGGGACAGCCGGTCGAACCCGCCAACGCCCTCGCCTCGCCGCGCGCAAAACCCAAGACGGCGGAGGAGGCCGCGGCACTGCGCGACCTGCGCCTGCGGTCGATCCCCGATCGCTTCGACATATTGGTGACGGCGGCGCCGGGTCTTAAGACCGGGCTGCAGGCGATCCGCACCGGACCTTCGACCGAGGTCTTCGCGATGCTGACGCCGGGTCACACACCGGGCCAGATGGCGGTCGTCGTTCCGGTGAAGCATCAGGGCGGCGTCCGCAACCTGCTGATCATGAGCGGCAACGACCAGCCCGACGAAGCGGCGCAATATGCGATCTCTACCGACTATCTGCGCTCGGCGGCGGCGCAGCTCGGCGCCGACACGCTGATCAACACCCACCCCTATCAAAGCGCGATGTATTATCATCTGCGCCAGCTGAAAGCCGATCCGGCGGCGCCCAATCCGTTCGCGATGGGGGTCGACGGGGTCAACCGCTTCCTCGGTATCTACGCCGACTGCCAGCGCGCGACCAAGCAGCGACTGCAGGACGGCACCTGGCTCGGTTTCTGAAGCACCCTCGCAACATTTGCGAGACCTGAAACGGGCCGATCCCGCCGCGGGATCGGCCCGTTCTTTTTGGCGCTCAACCGGATTAGAGGATGACGCCCGTCAAGGTAGCCGCAGCGATCAGGATCAGCGACAGCAGGAACGCCCATTTGAGGCCGAAGCGCTGCATCTCGCCGACGTCCTTGCCGACCAGTCCCGCCAGCAGATAGATCGCCGCGGTCAGTGGGCTGAGCCCGTGGATCGGCAGCGCAAGGAGCGAGGCGCGCGCGATGACTTCGGGCGCGACCCCGTAATGGCCCGCTGTCTCGGCAATCACCGGGACCACCCCGAAATAGAAGGCGTCGTTCGACAACACGAAGGTCAGCGGCATCGCAAGGAACGCGGTCACGACGCCCATATGCGGGCCGAGTTCGGCCGGCACCAGCGTCACGGCGCCGTCGGCCATCGCGTCGATCATCCCCGTTCCCTGCATCACGCCGGTAAAGGAGCCGGCGGCGAGGATCAGCAGGACGATCGGCAGCCCGTTTTCGGCATGCGCCTTGATCCGCTCGCCTTGCTGCGAGACCTTGGGGTAGTTGATCACCAGCGCGATCGCGAGGCCGATCATGAACACCAGCGGCAGCGGCACGATCCCGCTGATCGCCGAACCGAGAATGGCCAGCGTGAGCGCGAGGTTGAACCAGAAGAGCCGCGGCCGCCGCAGGCTCTGATCGCGTTCGAAGAGGATCGGACCGCCGGCGCCGTGCACCTCTGCGCCCTCGACTGCGATCCGCGCGCGCTCGCGGCGTCCCAGGTACCAGGCGATCGCCAGCGTACCCGCGATGCCCGCCGCCCAGGTGGGGAGCAGCGGGATGAAGATATCGGATGGATCGACGTGCAGCGCCGCCGCCGCGCGGCCCATCGGCCCGCCCCACGGCGTGAGGTTCATCACGCACGCCGCCGAGCCGAGACCGACGGCGAGGACCAGCGGATTCATCCCCAGCCGCCGATAGACGGGCAGAAAGGCCGTTACGGTGATCAGCGCGGTCGTCGCGCCGTCGCCGTCGAGCGCGACGATCAGCGCGAGGATCGCGGTACCCAGCGACACCCGCACGGGATCGTCGCCGGCGAATTTCAACACCCGATCGACGAGCGGATCGAACAACCCCGCGTCGATCATTACCGCAAATAAAGCACCGCGAACAGCAGCAGCGTCGCGGTGGGCGCGAGTTTCACGATCCCGTCGACCGCCATGTCGCCAAGGTCGGCGCCATGGCCTGCCATCAGGCCGAAAATGATGGGAATGATCGTCAGCGCGACGAGCGCGGACAGGCGTTTGGTCATGATCAGGACCATGAAGGTCAGGACCATGAGATACCCCAGAAGCATCAGCATTATGTTTGCGATTCCATTCCCTTGGTCGCTGAAAGGCGTACCGGCCTATTGCACCGGCACGCCCTTCGCCCCCTAACGCAGTGCCGCGTTGAACGTCACGCCGAACTGACGCGGCGGGCCATATTGAACATAGTGATAGAAGGCATTGCCCGTCTGCCAGATGCGATAGGTCTTGTCGGTGAGATTGCGGCCCCACACGCGCACCGAAAACCGATCGTCGAGATGATAGGTCAGGCTGGCGTCCCATAGCGTCCGGGGCTTGCGATATTCCTTGAAATCATTGATATTATTATCGAATATATTGCTCTGATAATCCATCGACACCTGCGCCCGCAGCCACCCCCAGTCGGCATCTTCCGACGTCTGGAGCCCAAGGTCGGCGGCCAGCGCATTTTTCGGGGTGCGGCTCAGCCGGTTGCCCGCGCCGTTGGTGATCACCGGCGACCCGTCCGCCAGAAAGGCCGAGGTTTGGACGAAGTCGGTGAAATAGGGGTCGAGATAGGTGTAGCGCACCGTCGCGTCGATCCAGCGGGCGGGCGCGATGATGACCTCGGTCTCGACGCCCTTGATCGTCGCGTCGCCCGAGTCGACCGTGACGCGCGTACCCGTCGGCCCCTGCGTCGCGTCAGGTACGACCTTGGCGGTCTGGAAGTCGCGATATTTCATCCTGAACGCCGACACGTTGACGCGCAGCCGGCGGTCGAGCCAGTCGGTCTTCAGCCCGATTTCATAATTGGTGCCGCGTTCGGGATCGGTCGGAACGCGCGCCAGCGCGGCACTGCTCGGCTGTTCCTGGAACGCGCCCGCCTTGAAGCCGGTCGATAGCGTGGCAAAGGCGAAGATATTCTCGTTGAACCGCCAGTTGGCGCCGACACGGTAGGTGAAGATGCCGTCGTCGAAGACTCCCGGCGAGTTCGCGGTGTCATAGGATGTCGTCGGCGCGGCGAGCGAGCCGGTCAGTCGCTTTGCACGATAGACCTTCTTTTCTTTCGTATACCGCCCGCCGGCGAGCAGCTTCAGCCCGAAATCGAACGCATATTCGGCTTCGCCGAAGGCGGCATAGCTGTTGTTCGTCGCCTCGCCGAAGAAGCGATTGATCGTCGTCGGAGTCGCCGACTGCTGCGTCTCGCGCTCGCGGCGGATGTCGTCATGGTTGTAATAGAGGCCGGCGACCCAGTTGAAGGCGCCGCCGCCGTTCGACGACAGGCGGGTTTCGGCCGAATAGGAATCTGCCCCTTCGACCTGGAAGACCTGGATGCCGGTAACCGGCAATCCGATCGCGGCGTTCGTCGCGATATCCGTCCCGTCAAGGTCGTTCGCATAGCTGAAGCGCAGCGTCCGCCATGCCGCGGTGGTCGTCCAGTCCGCAAAGCCGAGATCGGTCGAAAATTCGGCGCGCGCGCGCCCGTCTTCGAATCGTTGAAGCCCAGCCGGTCGGGATTCGTGCGGCGCGGCTTGTCATAGTCGGCATAACCCTTGCCCGGCGTGAAGGGCAGCAGGAACACGTTGAAGCGCGACGTATCCGACAGATCCTGATTGGCGATGTCGGCCGAGAGCAACAAACTGCTGCGTTCGCCCAGGTCGGCGCGAACATGGAGCCGCGCGCTGAGCTTGTTTTCGTCGTCGAGCGCCCGGCCGTCGACGGTCCGGCGGAAGCCGTCGTTGGTTTCGGCACCGAGAACGAGGCGCGCCGCTATCCCGTTTGTGATGGGCGCATTGATCATGAGATTGCCGTTGAGCTGGCCATATTCGCCGAAGGTCAACTGCGCGGTCGATTCGAAACTGTCGATCGGCTTGGCGGTGATGAAGTTCACCGCGCCCGCGACGACATTCTTGCCCCACAAGGTGCCCTGCGGTCCCTTCAGAACCTCGACGCGCTCCATGTCGTAGAAATCGATACCGAGCATTGCGGGGCGCGCCAGATAGACGCCGTCGAGGAAGGCGACCGACGACGGATCGCCGCCGGCGCTGCCCGCGCCGCCGCCGACGCCGCGAAACCACAGGCGTGGCGCCGATTTCGGAAAGGCGTCGAAGTTGATGCCCGGCGTCACCTGTGCCAGCCGCGCCGCATCGGTGATGCCCTTGGCCTGCAGTTCCTCGCCGGTCACCGCCGTCACCGTCACCGGCGTATCCTGCTGCGATTCCGCGCGGCGGCGCGCGGTCACGACGATGTCGTTGATCCCCGACTGCGACGACTGCGCCTCGGCATCCTCGTCCGCGCGAGCCGACGATATGTCGCTTTGGGCAAAGGCGGGCGCTGCGCAGAAAAGCACGGCGGCGGTGGACGCGAGCAACGGCAAGCGTGTCCGGAATTTCGGCATAAATCCTCCCCTGGCGCGAATGCCGTCTCAGGGCATCCTGCGCGTCGATCTGGCTAGGGCCGCGATGGTCGTTGGCCGTCCCCATCACCTTGCCAGCGCTCCGGTGAAGTCAATCATGTTGACGCGGCGTATGCGATCAAATCATGACCATAAACCGATCATAAGGAGAACATGCATCGTTATATGCGCCATCACTATCAGTCGGGGCCGCAAAATCGCCGCGCCGGATTGCCAAATCTTTGGCACTTCGCCTGAATCGCCAATTGCCAACTATTTGACGGTCTGCCGGGTGGGACTCGGGTAGGATAGCCGGGAAATCGGGAGAGCTGTCATGACCATGGTACAAGAAAAGACATTGAGCGTTCGGGACACGGTGTCGGCAGAGGAATGGGCGCTGCGCGTCGACCTTGCCGCCGCCTATCGCCTCGTGGCGCTCTACGGTTGGGACGATCTGATCTTCACCCATTTGTCGGCGCGCGTGCCGGGGCCCGAGCATCATTTCCTGATCAACCCCTATACGCATATGTTCGAGGAGATCACCGCTTCGTCGCTGGTCAAGATCGATGTCGACGGCAACAAGGTGACGGACACGCCCGCGCCGGTGAACCGCGCGGGCTTCGTCATCCACTCGGCGATCCATGCCGCGCGCGAGGATGCGGCGGCGGTACTCCATCTGCACACGCCGCACGGACAGGCGGTGTCGGCGATGGCGTGCGGGCTGTTGCCGCACACCCAGACCGCGATGATCGCGCATCATGACGTCGCCTATCACGACTTCGAGGGCATCGCGACCGAGCTCGACGAACGCGAGCGGCTCGTCGCCGATCTCGGCGCCAGGAACGCGATGATCCTGCGCAACCACGGCACGCTGACCGTCGGCGCCACCGTCGCGCAGGCGTTCCTGCGCATGTATTTCCTCGAACGCGCATGCGAGGCGCAGGTCCATATGCTCGCCGCCGGGCGCGACGGGCTGAACAACCCCAACCAGGGCGTCGCCGAAAAGGTCGAGCAGCAATCGCGTCCCGAGGGCATGGGCATGCTGGCGCAGACGCTCGCCTGGCCGGCGCTGCTGCGCAAGCTCGACCGGATCGACCCCAGCTTTCGCGACTGATCGACCGATCATGCATAGCGTGCATGATTCCACACGCGGACAAAATGTAACTTAGTTGTCATTCCTTTGCCGCCGTGCCTGATAAGCTCGGTCGAAAGCCGGACAGCGGCGGCAAGGGAGAGACAAGTGGCGGGTCAAGATCGTGCGATTCCGGCGGATGGCGGACAGGATGCCACCGCCCTTCCCGACGATGCCGCCTGGACCAAGGCGCCGCCCCTCCGCTTCGGCACGATGCTCTTCTATGGCCTCGGCTCGGCGTCGAACGGCATCAAGAACCGCAGCATCTCGACCTTCCTGCTGCTCTTCTACAGCCAGGTCGTCGGCCTGCCCGCAACCTGGGTGGGCAGCGCGCTCGCGATCACGCTGATCCTCGACGGATTGTTCGACCCCGTCATCGGCCAGATCTCCGACAATTTCCGCAGCCGCTGGGGCCGCCGTCACCCGTTCATCTATTTCTCGGCGATCCCCTATGCGATCATCTTCGTGCTGCTGTGGACCCCGCCGACCGGCTGGTCACCCGAAGCATTGCTCGCCTATATGACCGTGTGCATCGTGCTCTTGCGGTCGATCGACACTTTTTTCGAAGTCCCCGCCTCGGCGATGTCGGCCGAGCTGACCTCGGACTATCACCAGCGCACGATGCTGATCGCCTGCCGCTATTTCTTTACCTTCGCGGGCGGACTGACGATGATCTGGATCGCGTATAAATTCTTCCTGAGCGACGCCGAAGGCGGGCTGTTCGTCCGCGCCTCCTATGGGCAATATGCGCTGCTCGCGGGGACCGCGATCGCGCTCGCCATCCTCGGCTGCGCGATGGGCACGCACCACCGCATCCCGTGGCTGCGCCAGCCGCCCGCGCGCAAACTCACGATCGGACTGCTGTTCAAGGAGCTGGCGCAGACGCTCGCCAACCGCTCGCTGTGGCTCGCCAATGCGGCGGGGCTGTTCACCGCGATCGCGACAGGCATGGTCGGCGGCCTCGCGACCTATTTCCAGGTCTATTTCTGGGAACTGACGCCCGACCAGCTGTCCTATCTGCCGATCGCGGGCATGATCGCCGCGCTGCTCGGCATCGTCATCGGGCCGTGGATCACGCGCTGGCTCGGCAAGAAAAAGGGCGGCATCGCGATGTTCGCGGCGCTGATGATCGTCTCGATCACCCCGATCTCGCTCCGCCTCGCCGGACTGCTGCCCGAAAACGGCACCCAGTTCGTCTTCGTCCTGCTCTTTTTCGAAGCGCTGCTGATCGCGATGCTGACCTTGATGACGTCGATGGCGATCACATCGATGATCGCCGACGTCGCCGAGGACAGCGAGGTCAAGACCGGGCGCCGCTCCGAAGGGCTGCTCTTCTCGGTCGACAATGTGCTCAAGAAATCGACCGCGGGGGTCGGCGTCTTCGCCGCCAGCCTGATCCTCGCCGCTGCGGGCCTGTCGGGCCAGGTCCGCCCGGGCGAGATATCGGAGGCGGCGCTGCACCAGATGGGCTTCTATTTCGTGCCGGCGATCATCCTGATCTATGGCGGTGCGATTATCAGCCTCCTCGTCTTCCCACTCGACGAGGACACGCACAAGGCGAACCTCGAAACGCTCCGCGCCCGCAAGGACGGCGGGGCGGACTGAGAAAGGCGGCCGCCCGGCAAGGAAGCGGCCGCTTTTTTACGGAAGCTTTTGGTCAGTCGATCTCGACCGACAGCAGCGGTACGAAATATTGCCCGGCGTGCGAGTCCACGTCGCCGAGCGATCCCTGCACCGCGGTGCGCGGAAAGCTGATCTTGAACACATGGATCGACGGCAGCCGATATTGGCGAACGCCGTTTTCCGACACGCCGTAAAGTTCGGCGACGGCGCGCGGCGCCAGTGCGGGCGATCCGGCGATCCGCTCGAAGCTGTCCGCATCGTGGCAGAAGATGTCGATCGTCACCCAAAAGGGTCCGGCGCTTTTCGACCGGATATATTTGGCGATCGCGCCGAGCTCAGCCATGTACCGCCTCCCCGATCGTCTCGAAGCGCGTTCGCGCCAACTGGTCGGGGCGCTCGACATGGACGACATGGTTGAGCTTGAATTCATAATGGCAGCCGAGTTCGACCTCGGCGGGCGAGAAGGGAAAGGCGAAGCTCGGCAGCGGATCGTCCATGTTCAGGGGAAAGTGGAGCAGCATCGGGTTGCAATATTTGGCGATTTCGGTCGCGAGCTGCTGCGTCGGCGCCCAGACGAGCGTCATCAGCCCGACCTCGTGCGGCGGACCCGCCGCCGGCACCGGATTGATCGCATTCTTGCCATAGGGCCGGAATTCGAGCGCATAGCCGTCCTCCGCAATCCCCATCACGCGCGATATGCCGGCGCGCAGATAGGCTTCGAGATTGCCGAGCCATTCGTCGAAGCGCGCCAGCAGCTTCGGGTCGGCGATCGCGCTGAAGATCATCGTGCGATATCCGGCGCTGCCCGATCCCTCGAGCTTGATCGTATAGGGCATGACCTCGGCCCGCGACCGGGTGACGCGGACGATGCGGTCGTCGAGCGCGCGATACTCGGCGTCGCTCGCGTCGAGCAGCACGCCCGGCTCGCGCAGGCGGAACGGGTCGCTGTTCTCGTACAGAAGGTGCGCCGATACCGTGTAAGGCGTGCACTGGTTCGCGGCGTGGAGCGGCTCGATGTCGAAACCATCGGCGTCGATCGTCATCATCACGCCGCCCAGCCGCGTGTGGACGGTACAAAGGCCGCCGCACTCGGCGGTCTTCGCGGCATGCCATGCGGCGCCCGCAGGAAAGCCCTGCATCAGCGGCACCGCGGCCAGCACCGCGGTGTCGGTCGTCCGCCCCGACAGGATGATATCGGCGCCCTCGGCGATCGCCGCGGCGAGCGGCTCGTATCCGAGCAGCCCGACGATATGGTCGCATTCGAGCAGCCGTTCGCGCGTCAGCGGCAGCGCGGGGTCGAGCGCGTCGATCTTCCCTGCGTCGAGCAGCGGCATCAACTGCTCGGCCGTCACTTCCGAATAGACGAGCGCCAGCCGCGCGGTCAGCCCCTCTTCGCGCGCGATCTCGCGCGCGATGTCGGCCATCCAGTCGACGCCGGAATCGGTGCCGCAGGTACCGCACGATCCGACCAGCAGCGGCACGCCCAGCCGGTCGCGCGCCAGCATCATCTGGCGCAGGTCGTGCTTGGTCGCCTGGCGCGTCATCTTCGACGTGCCGGTCCCCAGATAATGGGGCCCGGAATCGGTCGATCCGCCGTCTATCGCCAGGCAGTCGGGTTGCAGGGAAACGCCGCGCTGAAAGGCCTCATCGGAACAGCCCGCACCGAGCACGCCCGAGGGAACAAGAACCTTGCAGCGCGGCGCGCCCCCCCGTCGGCATCAGAGGAACTTCGCGCGCAGCGTCACGCCGAACTGCCGCGCGCGCCATATTGGACATATTGATAGACGCCGCCGTTCGTCTGCCAGATGCGGTAATTCTTGTCGGTCAGGTTATGCCCCCAGACCTGCACCGAATAGCGGTCGTCGAGATGATAGGTCAGGCTGGCGTCCCACAAGGTGCGCGGCTTGCGATATTCCTTGAAGTCGTTGATATTATTCTCGAACGCGTCGCTCTGATAATCCATCGAGACCTCGGCGCGCAGCCAGCCCCACGATGCGTCCCGCGAGCTTTGCACGCCGGCGCTCGCATTCACCGCATGCTTCGGCGTCCGGCTCATGCGGTTGCCCGCGCCGTCGACGAAGATCGGATTGCCGCTGGCGTCGAAACCTGCAGTCTGGATGAAGCGCGTGAAATAGGGGTGGAGATAGGTGTAGCGCACCGTCGCATCGAACCAGTCGACCGGCTGCACGACGAATTCGCTCTCGACGCCCTTGATCGTCGCGTCGGCGGAATCGACCGTGACGCGCGTGCCGACTGGCCCTTGCGTCGCGTCGGGGACGACCTTGATCGTCTGGAAATCGCGATAGTCCATCCAGAAGGCCGAGACGTTCACGCGCAGCTTGCGGTCGAGCCAGTCGGTCTTGAGCCCGACTTCATAGTTGGTCAGCCGTTCGGGATCCGTCGGAGTCCGCGCCAGCAAGGCCGAGCCCGGCTGTTCCTGAAACGCTCCCGACTTGAACCCCGTCGACACGGTGCCGAAGGCGAAGATGTTGTTGTTGAGCCGGAAGTCGGCACCCACGCGATAGGTGAACACGCCCTTGTCGAAGATGCCAGGCGTCGCGCCGGTATCGTAGGTCGTGGTCGGAGCCGCGAGCGCGCCTTGCAGGCGCCGCGCGTCGTACGTCTTCTTTTCCTGGGTGTATCGACCGCCGGCAAAGAGGCGCAGGCCGAAGTCGAATTTGTACTGCGCCTCGCCGAATACCGCATAGCTGTTGTTCACCGAATGGCCGAAGAAGCGGTTGATCGTCGTCGGCGTCGCCGACTGCTGCGTCTCGCGCTCGCGGAACACTTCGTCGCGGTTGTAGAAGAGGCCCGCGACCCAGCTGATCGGTCCGTCGTGAAGCGACGACAGGCGGCTTTCGATCGAATAGGAATCGGCCTGTTCGCGCGCCAGCACCTGCAGCCCGCTTACCGGCAACCCCGTCGCGGCATTGGTCGCCGCATCGGTGCCATCGAGGTCGTTCGAAAAATCATAGTCGAGCGTGCGCCACGAGGCGACCGTGGTCCAGTTCGCAAAACCGAGCGCGTCGGTCGACAGTTCGGCGCGCAGGCCGCCGGTCTTCGAATGGGTGAAGCCGAGGCGATCGGGATTGGCGCGGCGCGGCTTGTCGTAATCGGCGTAGCCTTCACCCGGCGTGAACGGGTTGAGCAGCACATTATAGCGCGAACTGTCCGACAGATCCTGCTTCGCAATGTCGCCGGTCAACAGCAGCCAGGTATCGGGGCCGAGGTCGGCGCGGACATGCAGCCGCGCCGACAGCTTGTTCTCGTCGTCGAGCGCACGGCCGTCGAAGGTCTTGCGAAAGCCGTCGTTCGTCACCGCGCCGAGCGTCAGGCGCGCGGCCAGCCCGTCGGTGACCGGCGCGTTGAGCATCAGGTTGCCGTTCATCTGGCCATATTCGCCGAAGGTCAGCTGCGCATTGGCTTCGGCGAAATCGACAGGCTTGGCGGTCACGAAGTTGATCGAGCCCGCGACGACATTCTTGCCCCAGAGCGTGCCCTGCGGCCCCTTCAGAACCTCGACGCGCTCCATGTCATAGAAATCGATGCCGAGCATCGCCGCGCGGCCCAAATAGACACCGTCGAGGAAGGCGACCGACGAGGGGTCGCCGCCCGCGCCCTGGTTGCTGCTGCCGACGCCGCGAAAGAAGGGCCGCGGCGCGGCTTTCGGAAAGGCGTCGAAGTTGATCCCCGGCGTCGCCTGCGCGAGGCGGCTGAAATCGGTGATCCCCTTTTGCTCGAGCTGGTCGCCCGAAAAGGCGGTGACGGTGATCGGCGCGCTCTGCAGCGATTCCTCGCGGCGGCGCGCGGTGACGATGATTTCGTCGATCCCCGACCCGTCGTCCGCCTGCGTTTCATCGGCCGGCGCGGCGGGTGCTTCCTGCGCCATCGCGGGCGCGGCGAGCGTGACGAACAAGGCGCTGGTGGCGCGCAACATATTGATCTTCATCGAAGCCATCGATCCTCTCCCTCTGGCCGGTCGGCTTGGGCCGATCCGTGATTCGATGGCCTTCTGCATCGCTTCGCTGGTTGCGGCGTGACACCTATGTTACATGCGCCCCACAAAAGCCGCGCTAGATCGACGCCGGCAAAGAGCATGATCGAGAGCGATGCAGCGAATCATAACGCACGAAAATTGGATCGGCGATCTTCCCGTTCCGGCGCGCGAAGCGGTTCTGTCGCGGATGACGGAGATCGACGTCGCGCCGGGCGAAATTATCGCCGAATCGGGACGCGAGGCAACGCGGATGTTCCAGGTCGCCGAAGGCTATGTCCGGCTGAGCGGGCTGCACGAGGACGGCAGCGAAGCCTTCATCACCGTCTTCGTCCCGGGCAATTGTTTCGCCGAGACCGCGGTCGTGTCGCGGCGCCCCTATAACCACACATCGATCGCGATGGTGCAAAGCCGTATCCGCGTGCTCCACGAGAATGATTTCTGGGATCTCTATCACAGCCACAGCGCGATCCCCGAAGCGCTGTGCCGGAAATTCGCCGCGATCATCAGGCGCCAGTTCATCGCGCGCGAGGTTCGCGCGACGACGCGGCTACGCACGCAGATCGCAAATATGTTCTCCGACTTCGCCGAAAAATGCTCGGGCGACGATCGGTCGGGGCCGATCGAGGTCGGTTTCCCCTTCACCCAGTCGGACATCGCGAGCATCTTCGACGTCACCCGCCAGAGCGTCCAGCGCGAAGTCACCTATCTCAAGGAACAGCAACTGGTCGAAAAGCGCGATGGCATTTGGGTCGTGCTCGACCTGCACCGGCTGAAGCGAGTCAGTTGAGACCCGAACCGCCGTCAAACTCATCGAATCGGCCAGCCTGACCTCGCTCGTGCGTTCTACCCGGGCGCTCGCCGTCAGGCGCGATCGACCATGTCCATGAAGTCGCGCGCACCGTTGCGCTCCTCCTCGCTCTTGAACGCGACGTCGAGGTCGGGGGCGGCGCCGAGCATGTAGAGGAGCGTCCAGAGGGCGAAGCGGCGGCCGGGGTTGGTTTCGAGGCCGAGATCGACCTGCATGCGATCGGTCCCCGCGGCCAGCGCCCCGGGATCGAGCGCGGCGATGTCGGCGGTGCCGAAATAGCGGCGGAGCTGGTCGTCGAAATCCATGTTCCGCCGTTCATCGCGAAATCGTCCGGTTGTCAATGCGCGGGCACCCCGATAGGGCCGGGCGCGTGAACAACAGCATCGAAATCGGGACCGACGCCGCGGGGGCGCCCGTGCGCATCGACGTGCAGGAACTGCTCGCGACGCGCCTGCTGGTGCAGGGCAATTCGGGGTCGGGAAAGTCGCACCTGCTGCGCCGGATGCTCGAGGAAAGCGCGGGGCTCGTCCAGCAGATCGTGATCGATCCGGAGGGCGATTTCGTGACGCTTGCCGACGCCTATAGCCATGTCGTCGTCAACGCCGGCGACTATAACGAGCGCGAGATCGCGACGATGGGCGCCCGCATCCGCGCGCACCGCGCCTCGGTAGTGCTCAGCCTCGAATCGCTCGACATCGAGGCGCAGATGGGCTGCGTCGCCGCCTTTCTGAACGCGTTGTTCGATGCGCCGCGCGACCATTGGTTCCCCGCGCTCGTCGTCGTCGACGAAGCGCAGATGTTCGCGCCGTCGGCGTCGGGCGACGTGTCCGACGCAGTGCGCCGCGCGAGCCTGGGTGCGATGACCAACCTGATGTGCCGCGGCCGCAAGCGCGGTCTCGCGGGTGCGATCGCGACGCAGCGGCTCGCCAAGCTCGCCAAGAATGTCGCCGCCGAGGCGAGCAATTTCCTGATGGGACGCACCTTCCTCGACATCGACATGGCGCGCGCCGCCGATCTGCTCGGCATGGAACGCCGCCAGGCCGAAGCGATCCGCGACCTCGAACGCGGGCATTTCCTGGGGCTCGGCCCCGCCATTTCGCGCCGGCCGCTGTCGGTGCGTATCGGATCGACGCAAACCGCGACGCGGATGGGCACGCACAGCCTGTTGCCGCTGCCGGCGGCCGAACCGCAAAATATGCGTACGATGCTGTTCGCCGAAATGGAAAGCGCGCCGCCGCGTCCCGCTCCGCCGCCGCCCAAGCCGGCGCCCGCGAGCGAGTTGATGCGCCAGTTCGCCGATCAAGAACCGGCGCGCGCGTTGTCCGACGGTGAAAACGAAGCCGAAGCGCCGCCGGCGATCGACCCGGCGCCGATCGTCGGCGCGGTACTCGAGGACATGCTCGCCGACCCCGAATGCGCCTTCCACCCGGAGGCCTTTCTCTATCAGGATTTCTCGGTGCGCTGCCGGATGCAGCGGCTCGCGCAGGTGCCGCTCGACCTCGCCGCGTTCCGCCGCCGCTTCGCGCTCGCCAAGGGCGGCATCTTCGACCCCGCCGACCCGCGCTGGACCGGGATGCTCGATGCCGCGGCACGCCTGCCCGACGACATGCTCGCGCCCTTCCTGCTGATCGCGCAGGCGGCGACCGCCGGCGCCCGCTGCCCCGACGACGACATGCTCGGCCGCGCCTATGGCACCCGTTCGGCCGGGCGCATCCGCCGGCTCGTCGAATATATGGAAAAGCAGGGCGCGATCGTCGTGCGATCGGACTTCGGCGGCCGCGCTCGATCGGCATTCCCGAACTGGGGCTCAGCACCGAGGCCGAGTGAGCACGTGGCTCAGTTGGTCCAGTAGATATAGTCCTGTCCGTCCTTCCAGGGTGTGTTGAGCGGAACGTCGATGCGGATCGGCCCCTCGATCAGCCCCGGCCAGATCGGTTTCGCCATGCCCCGGTTATGCGCCTCGATCATCGCACGCAGCTCCGCGACGCGGCGCGGGTCGAGCGCCGCCAAGTCGGTCCGTTCGGTCGGATCGGCGGCAAGGTTGTAGAGGCGCGCCTTGTCGGGGCGCTTCGTCACCTGCAGTTTCCAGTCGCCCGCGCGCACCGCGCGATAGTCGCCCGAGCGCCAATAGAGCGCCGGCCGTTTCGCCGGGCCCGCGAGGACATCCTCGCTGTCGATCGTCCGGTCGGCCGGAAGCTTCGCCCCCGCCGCAGCGGCGATCGTCGCGAAGACGTCCATATGCCCCGTCATGTCCGTGCGCGTCGATCCGGGCGCGATCCGTGCCGGCCAGCGCATGAAAAAGGGAGTGCGGATGCCGCCTTCGAAGAAGGTCGCCTTCCACCCGCGGTACGGCTTGTTCAGGTCCGGCATGCCGTTGTACCATGCCCCGCCATTGTCGCTGGTGAAGATGACCAGCGTGTTGTCGTCGAGGCCCAGTTCCTTCAATTTCGTCATGATATCGCCGATGCGCCGGTCGAGCTGCGCGATCATCGCGCCATAGACGCGCGTCTTGTGATCCTTGATCTGCGGCAGGCGATCATAATCGGCCTTCGTCGCCTGGAGCGGCGTGTGCGGCGCGGTGAAGGCGAGATAGAGAAAGAAGGGCCGGTTCCTGTTCGCCTCGATCGCCTTCATCGCCTCGTCGGCGAAATAGTCGGTCATATGCCCCCTGGGGTGGAAACGCTTGCTGCCGTTGAACGTCACCGCGTGACGCAGATTCGCCCAGATGAAACGGTCGATCCGGTCCCATGGCAGCTTGGCGTTGACCGCGTTCGGATCATCCTCGGGCAGGAACATCGCCGCGCCGCCGAGCACCGCGAGGCTCTCGTCGAAACCCTGCGCCTGCGGCTGGAGCGCCGGCGCCTCGCCCAGATGCCATTTGCCGATATGGAGCGTGTGGTATCCCGCCGCCTTCACCGCCTCGGCGATCGTCACCTCGCTCGCCGGCACGCCCATGTCGGGATAGTCGGGAATGTCGGGCGTGATGAGCTCCTTGTGGAAGATCGCACGGTGCGGCCCCACCCCTTCGCCATGTGCTAGATTTTCGGAAAACTGCACCGGAACCGCCGTATATTCGAATCCGAAGCGCGTCGCATAGCGGCCCGTCATCATCGCGGCGCGCGACGGCGAGCAGGTCGCGTTGGCCGCATAAGCGGTGGTGAAATTCATCCCCTGCCGTGCGAACGCGTCGATATTCGGCGTCTTGACGATCCCACCCGCGACGCCGCCGCCATTCAGGCTGATGTCGTTGATACCGAGGTCGTCGGCGACGATCAGAATGATGTTCGGGGGACGCCCCGCGGGCGCGGGAGAGGGCGCTTTTTCAAGTCCCCGCTGCCAGACCACCGGCCGATTGTCCTGCACCGGGTCACTCCAGTCCTGAAGCAGGCCGGGGAGCCGATATGTGTTCGCCTGAAATCCCCAATAGCCCCCGGCCACGACCAACGCCGCGACGCCGAGCCCCACCCATTTTTTCTTCATCACGCCCCCGCCGGTCCATGTCGGTTGCCCGAAAACTATTGGCACTATATGTGTCATTATATTGATCGATGCGCAAGCGTCGATGCGCGGGGGCATTGACCGCGGCGGAAAGCTGGTCCAGCGGAGGGATCATGGCGACGGGGGTGAAGAAATCGGGCGGCCCGCAGGCCGCAACCGACAGGGTCGACGGGCGGCGCGAGCGCAGCAGGTCGAGCCACCGCCGCATCGTGGAGGCGATGATGGAACTGATCGTCGGCGGCGACCTGATGCCGAGCGCGGCGCGCGTCGCTGAAGAAGCGGGCATCGGGCTGCGCACCGTGTTCCGCCATTTCGACGACATGGACTCGCTCTATGCCGAAATCACCGCGACGATCACCGAACAGGTGATGCCGACGGTCGCGGCGCCTTATCCCGAGCAACCCTGGCAGGACAATCTGCGCGAGCTTGTCCGCCGCCGCGTGCGCGTGTTTGAAACCACCCTGCCGTTTCGCCTCGCCGCCAACATCAAGCGCTATCAATCGCCCTTTCTGATGGGACAATATAGCAAGGTGGTGATGCTCGAACGCGAGTTGATCCTGCGATTGCTGCCGAGCGACATATTGGCCGACCGGATCAGCGTCGAAGCGCTGTGCGCGGCGCTGTCGTTCCAGAACTGGCGCGTCCTGCGGCACGACCAGGGCCTGTCGGTCGAGGATTCGGCGACGGTGATGGCGCATATCACCGAGGCGTTGATGGAGACGCTTGCGGGCGGCAAGGCTTGAAACGGACGCTTGTTCTTGCGCTGAGCCTGCTCGGCATCGCGGCCGGATGCGGCAAGGCCGACGATACGCCCGTCGCGGCCGCCCCGGCCTGTCCGGCGATGCCGCAAACCGATTATGCCTGGGTTCCGGGAGCGACCTTCGCCATGGGCGCCGACGCGCAGTTGCCCGAAGAGGGACCCGCGCGCGACGTGACCATCGCGGGATTCTGGATCGCGACGCACGAAGTCACCAACGCAGAATTCGCCGCTTTCGTGAAGGCCACCGGGTACAAGACGCTCGCCGAACGCGATCCGCCGCCCTTGCCCGGCGCGCCGCCCGAGATGATGATTCCGGGATCGGCGGTGTTCACAGCGCCGACCGACGGCAATCCGAACTGGTGGCGCTGGGTCGTTGGCGCCCAGTGGCGCCACCCCGCCGGGCCGGGAACCGCTATCGCCGGCAAGGACCGCGATCCGGTCGTGCAGATCGCCTATGCCGACGCGCTTGCCTATGCCCGCTGGGCTGGCAAGGCGCTGCCGAGCGAGGAGCAATGGGAACTTGCCGCCGCGACGGGCGGCGCGGATCGCAACGTCCCCATCGACCGGGATGGCACGCCGCGCGCCAACTATTATCAGGAAGCTTCCCCGTCCGCGATCTGGGCACCGACGGCTTTACGAGCCGCGCGCCGGTCGCCTGTTTCCCCGCCGACGACCATGGCGTCCACGACCTGATCGGCAATGTCTGGGAATGGACGAGCAGCGCGGGCGGACCGGAAAGCAACATCATCAAGGGCGGCAGCTTTTTGTGCGCGGCCAATTATTGTGCGCGCTATCGTCCGGCCGCGCGCCAGTTCCAGGAACGCAGCCTAGGAACCGACCATATCGGCTTTCGCCTGATCGATCCGGCGCGCCCGGCGCCGGCGGCGCCAGCCCCAGACAAGCGCTGAAAGCAGGACCAGCGCGCCGCCGAGCCACAGCCCGGCACGGATCGCGCGCTTCCTTCCCTGCTGTTCCCACGCATATTGGTTGATCTGATCGTCGGCGGTGTAACCCGCGGGCATCTCGAGCACCCCGTTCGCCTTCGCATAGGCCCGATAGTCGGCGGTCATCGCCGCAAAGCGTTCGGGCTCGGCCGCCGACAGGTCGCGCGTCTCGCCCGGGTCGAGCCTCAGATTATAGAGCCGCCAATTGCCGTCGCCGGTCGGTGCCAGATTGCGCACCAGCTTGTAATCGCCGCGGAACAGCGCGGCATTGCCCGACAGCTCGTAACCGAGCGGACTGTCGCCGTGCACGCTGCCCGGCGCACCGCCCAGCATCGGCAGCAGGCTGCGCCCGGTCACCGGCTCCACCGCCCGCCCCTGCCAGCTGCCGCCATGCCCCGGCACGCCCGCCAGCTCGGCGAGCGTCGGCACGATGTCGGTGACATGCGCGAGCCCGTCGCTGATCGCGCCGGCGCGGATTTTCGCATGGCCCGGCCAGGCGATGATCAGCGGCACGCGCAATCCGCCTTCGGCGGCGGAGAATTTATAACCCGAAAGCGGCGATGCAGCGGCGCTCGCCCAGCCCGGCCCGATCGCGCCGAAACTGCCGGGCGCCCGATATTGGCGGTCGACAGATCATATTGCATGCCGAGGAAGGTGCGGTTGCGCAGACTGTGAAAGGGATTGGTCGGCTCGGCGCCATTGTCCGACAGAAAAACGAAGATCGTGTTGTTATAATCGCCCGTCGCTTTCAGATGCGCAACGAGCCGGCCGATCTCGCGGTCCATCGCGGTCGCCATGCCGCCATAGGCCTGCATCACGCGCACCGCCGCGGCACGCTCGTCGGCGTCGAGTTTCTGCCAGTCGGGCGTCGTCGCCATCGTCACCATCGGCACGCCGCGGCACGATGCCGAGCGCCGCCGCCCGCTTCGCGCGCGCCGTGCGCAAGGCGGTCCAGCCGTCGCGATACATCGCCGAATAGCGCGCGATATCGCTGTCGGGCGCCTGGATCGGAATATGATTGGCGAGGAAGTTGATCGACGCGAGGAAAGGTTTGCCGCTCGCCCGGTCCTGTTCGATATAATCGATCATGCGCTGGACGACGAAGGTCGAGGAATAGAAATTTTTCGGCAGCGTCGCAGCGCGGCCATTTTCGGTCCAGGCGGCGACATCGTACAAACCCTCGATCGGGCGCTGTTCGAAATTGTCGGCGCCCGCATCGGCGAGGCTGTAGGCGCGGTCGTAACCGCGGGCGTGCGGCAGGCGTTTCGGATCGCTGCCGAGGTGCCATTTGCCGGTGAGATAGGTGCGGTAACCGGCCGCCTTCAGCATTTCGGCGATCGTCACGACGCGAAAGTTCATTACCGTGTCGTACCCGGGCTTGCCGCGGTGCGCGTCGGGGATCGTTTCGGGCATGTTGCCGAGCCCGTTGCGGTGGTTCATCACCCCCGTCTGTAACATCGCGCGCGTCGGCGAGCAGGATCCCGCGACATGGAAATTCGAAAAGCGCATCCCTGCGCGGGCCAGCGCGTCGATATTCGGCGTCGCGATTTCCGATCCGAACGCACCGACGTCGCTGAAGCCCCAATCGTCGGCGAGCAGGATGACGATGTTGGGATGGCGCGGATCCGGAGCCGCCCTCTGCGCCTGCGCAGGCGCCGCGAGCGCCAGAACCGCGAGGGTTGTGATGGCAGCGCGCCGGAACCCGCCTACGCGACCCGGCACCTTGGAGGTCCGCCTGCGCACTGCCATCACTCCCCACCCCCCCCGGGTTATTTTGACACTTACTATGTCAATAAATCACCGAGTCAATGCCGCGATGCAGCGGTTGCGGGCCCTATCGTTCGCGATAGTCGGGCGCGCGTTTCTCGAGGAAGGCGGCGAGCGCTTCGCGGTGATCCTCGGTCGCCGACAGGATCACCTGCTGCCGATCCTCGATTGCCATCGCGGCTTCCAGGCCCGGCGCATCGATATTGAGGTTCAACGCCTGCTTCGACAGCCTGAGGCCGTGCGGGCTGGTCGCGAGCATCTCGTCCGCCAGCGCGAGCCCGCGCGTCAGCAGCGCTTCCTCCTCGACGATCTCGCTGATCAGCCCGGCGCGGCAGGCGCGCTCGGCGTCGATGAAGCGGCCCGTCAGGATCATCTCGGCGGCGAGGCTGGCGCCGACGAGCCGCGGCAGGAAATAGCTCGACGCCATGTCGCAGCCGCCGAGGCCGATGCGGATATAGGCGGCGTTGGCGCGCAGCGACGGCGCGCCGTAGCGCACGTCGGAGGCGAGGAGCAGCGACAGCCCGCCGCCGCACGCGGCGCCGTGGCCGAGCGCGATGATCGGCTGCGGACAGGCGCGCATCTTGCGATAGATGTTGCCGATGCTCGTCTGGGTGCGCAGCGTCCGCAGCACCGGCGTCTCGTCGCTCGAGCGATCCTCGCGGATATCGAGCCCGGCGCAGAAGCCGCGCCCGGCGCCGCGCAAGATGACGACGCGAACGTCGCGCCGTTCGGCGAGCCCGCCGAAATAGGCGTTGAGTTCGTCGACCAGCGTCTCGTCGAGCGCGTTGAGCCGGTCGGGCCGGTTGAGCGTCGCGATTTCGACGGCGCCGCGCGCCTCGATCAGCAGCGCGCTCACAGCGTCTGCCCGTCGTCGACCGTGATCACGCTGCCCGTGATCCCGCGCGCCGCATCGGAACAGAGCAGGAGCAAGGGCGCGTGCAGGTCGCTCGGCGGGCGCAGGCGCTGGCGCGGAAAGCTTTTCACCATCGTGGCGCCGACGTCGCTCTCGAACAGCTCGGCGGTCATTTCGGATTCGAAATAGCCGGGCTGAATCACATTGACGCTGATCCCGCGCCGCGCCCATTCGCGCGCGAGCGCCTTGCCGAGATGGCGCACCGCCGCCTTAGTCGCACCATAGACCGACGTCGCCGGAAAGACCTTTTCGGCGGTGATCGACCCGATCAGGACGATGCGGCCATGCTGCGTCTCGCGGCTTCCCGCCTTGTCGAGCCGCTTGGCTCCCTCGTTCGCAGTCAGGAAGACGCCGCGAACGTTGGCGGCGAGCAGGAAATCGACCTCGTCGACCGACAGCCCCATCGCCATTTTTTCGGTCGCGAGCCGGCGTTGGCGACGATCGTATCGACCGTGCCGAAAGCCGCTTCGGCGGCGTCATAGGCGGCCTTGGTCGACGCTTCGTCGGTGACGTCCATGGCGACCGCGATCGCCTGCCCGCCCGCCGCCTCGATCGCGGCGACCTGTTCGGCGAGCTTGTCCGCCCGCCGCGCCGCGAGCACGACTTTGGCGCCGGCTGCCGCGAGCGCCTTCGCGAAGCCCGCCCCCAGCCCCGACGACGCGCCGGTAACCAGAGCGACGCGCCCCGCAAGATCGAAGACCGGATCCTTGCTCATAAGCTTTTTCCTTCCCTCAAGACGCGCCGGGGCAAACGCGTTCGCCATTAACACTTTACGTTTACGTAAAGCGCAGGTCATGGCAAGCGTTCACCGGCGGAAGCCGCAGAAAAATCGCGTCGCACGGGTTGACGAACGCGTTTTGTTCTCTTAATGTTCTTTCGTGCACAACCAACCTATTCCCCCGTCGCGGCCGCCAAGCGCGGCGGGCGGGGGATAAAGGTCACCGCATATCGGCGGGCTTTATGACATATTGGTCGCGTTCCTCGACGGGCACATTGCCCTGGATCATATGGCGGGTGGCATAAACCCCCTCACAGATTTCGATGTCGAGCCGCTCCTGGTCGCGCCGCCGGGTTTCTTCCATGATATCGCTGATCGCATCGGCATCGACCTCCAGCCGCCGCAGCGCTTCCTCGGCCATCACCAGCGCCGATTCGAAGGTTTCGCGCACCTGATAATCGACCCCGGCATGGATCAGTTCGATCGCATGTTCGCGATCGAAAGCGCGCACGAGCAGAGGGGTATGCGGAAACTCGGCCTTGACCAGTTCGACGATCTTCAGCGTCGTCTCACGGTCGTCGGTCGCGACGATGATCATCCGCGCTTTTTCCGCGCCGGCAGCATGCAATATGTCGAGCCGGGTACCGTCGCCGTAATAGATCTTGAATCCAAAGGCCATCGACTCGCGGATCGCAACCGTGTCGGTATCGATCAGCGAGATGCTGCACCCGTTGGCGAAAAGCGGCTGGCTGACGATATGGCCGAAGCGGCCGAAGCCGATCATCAATATGCTGGCGTTCAGATTGTCGGCGACGTCGAGATCGTCGGTCGACGCTTCGGCGCGCGGCATGAAGCGGTCGTGCAGGATCACCATGATCGGCGTCAGCACCATCGAGACGATGATGATCGCGGTCAATATGGCGTTGCTTTCGCCGTCGATGATCCCGACGCCGGCCGCCGCGGCATACAGGACGAACGCGAATTCGCCGCCCTGTGCCATCAGCACCGCGCGCTCGGCCGCTTCGCCGTGATTGGCCTTGAACAGGCGCGCAACACCATAGATGACGATCATCTTGAGCGTCATATAGGCGGTGACCGATATCGCGATCAGCCCGGCATTCGCCGCGACGATATGAAGATCGAGCGCCATGCCGACGCCGAGGAAGAACAGACCGAGCAGCACGCCGCGGAACGGTTCGACGTCGGCCTCCAGCTGATGGCGAAACGCCGATTCGGATAGGAGGACACCGGCGAGAAAGGCGCCCATCGCCATCGACAGCCCGGCCTCCTGCATCGCCAGCGCCGACCCGAGCACGACGAGCAGGGCTGCCGCCGTCATGACCTCGCGCGCCTTGGCGCGGCCGAGCAGGCGAAACATCGGATCGAGCAGATAGCGCCCCGCGAGGATCAGACCGACGATCGCGGCAAGGCCGATGCCGATCGCGGTGGCGCGATCGGCCGTCGACACGGCCTCGCCGCCCGGCGCAAGAAAGGCGACGAGCGCCAGCAGCGGGACGATCGCGAGATCCTCGAGCAGCAGGATCGCGACGACGCGCCGGCCGCGCGGCTGGCCGAGTTCGCGCCGTTCGTCGAGCATCTGCATTGCGATGGCGGTCGACGTCAGCACGAAGCCCGTGCCCGCGACGAAACTGGCCGCGACCGGATAGCCGAGCGCCAGCCCGACGCAGATCAGCAACGCGATCGCCCCGCCGACTTGCGCCGCCCCCAGCCCGAAGATCTCGCCGCGCATCGCCCACAGGCGCGAAGGCTGCATTTCGAGGCCGATGATGAAAAGGAACATCACGACGCCGAGTTCGGCGACGTGGAGTATCGTCTGCGCGTCGGAAAACAGCCCGATGCCGAAGGGGCCGATCGCGAGCCCCGCGGCAAGATAGCCGAGCACCGAGCCGAGGCCGAGCCGCTTGAACAGCGGCACCGCGATGACCGCCGCCGCGAGCAGCACGACGATCGGCAAAAGATCGAACCCGTGACCCGCCGCTTCCGCTGCGTGCGCTGCTGTCTCGGCGGCCATGGTCTTTCCCCTTATCCTCGGTAGCCGTCAGCCTGCCCGCAAACGCATCGCCAGATCAAGGAGGGCGTGGTTCAAAGTCGAAACCCGCCTGCGCTTCGTCCTCGAAAGCTATCCGTCCGCGGCCGGTGGCAGCCTCGATCGCAATTCCCTCGAGAGCGAGCATATGGGCTTTCAGCTTCGCCCCGCCCGGAGCGGAAAAGCCTCCAATTTTTCCGCCCGCCCCGGTGACGCGGTGACAGGGCACGATCAGCGGCACCGGATTGCTCGCCATCGCCTGGCCGACGTCGCGCGCGAATTCGGGACCTGCGCCCAACGCCTTGGCGACCGCGCCATAGGTGGTCGTCTCGCCCCATCCAAGCCCGCGGACGAACGCATAGACCTGCGCGAAAAAGGCGTCCTGCCGCCCCATATCGACCGGGACCGCATCGAAATCGACCTTGGCGCCCGCGAAATAGCGCACCACCGCATCCACGACGCCCTCCACCGGCGGCGACGGCATCGACCGAAACGGCGCCGGGAAACCGGCGGAGCAACGCACGCTCCGCCTCGAACGGGTTTGCAGCGGGCAGTCGCAAGGAACAAATTCCGGTATCGGTCCAGCCCAGCGCGACGAAACCTGCGGCTGTCTCGAACAGGTGATAGTCAGCTTGGCCGATCATGGTCGAAGACATATGCCGACGGGTTCCGGCAATGCAACGCTGTCGCGCGCAGGTCCGAAGACATCCGGACGGAGAGGACGGCCCGGATACGGCCCTTTGAAATTTCGTCTGCCGGATGAAATTCGCCCGCCGCCGTCAGCCTGAGGCCGTCGGCGCCATATGACGTCTGCTTCGAAGCGGCGGACGTCGGCGCGAGCAAGCAAAATCGATGAGTCCAACACCGGCTGGCTGGGGCGGCAGGATTCGAACCTGCGCATGGCGGTACCAAAAACCGCTGCC
>JACDQN010000036.1 GCA_015657575.1 Sphingopyxis sp. | reverse complement strand
GGATAGCGGAACAGGTCCCAGGTGCCGCCGAGGTTGGCGCGCCGTTCGGCGAGTGCGAAGCTGCGATCGGGGCAGTTCATCTGGAGATGGACCGCCATGCCGATGCCCGAAATGCCCGCGCCGACGATCAGAACGTCCTGATCCACGGGACCCGCCGTGCCTGCCATCATGTCGTCTCCCAATCTTCTTTAGGGTGCAGCTTACGCACCGCGTTGCATTTTGCAATCGAATTGACATGCGTGAAAGTAGGGCGCGTGCCAATGGAGCGTTGCCGCTGTCACAATATTGTCATAGGGGCGTCACCAGTTTGCAATCATTCCCCTCGGGGGGCACGTCGGGGGGCTTTTTAAGCGGAAATCATGCGGCAGATCGCGGTTCTCCCCTATCGATTCGGCGGCCCCGACAAGGACGGCCCGACCGAAATCCTGCTCGTCACCTCGCGCGGCACGGGGCGCTGGGTGATTCCCAAGGGCAATCCGCTGACCGGCATGGATCGTCACAGCTCGGCGGCGATCGAGGCCGAGGAGGAGGCGGGGGTGCTTGGCGCGGTGTGCCCGACCTCGATCGGCAGCTATGAATATCGCAAGCGCCGCGCGAACGGCGCGGCGATCATGTATAATGTCGAGGTGTTCCCGCTGGCGGTGACGCGCGAGCTCGACGAGTGGAAGGAAATGGACGAGCGCGAACGGCGCTGGTTCCCGCTCGATGCGGCGGCGGCGTCGGTCGACGAGCCCGATCTTCAGGCGATGATCCGATCGTTCGGCGACCGCGGCTTTCGCGCCGCGGCGCGGCAGTCGGGCGTCGTCTATAATGTTGCCCAAAAGACAGGGGTCAATCACATGTTTGCCTGGTTCCAGCGCCTGCTTCCGAAGCAGGGCAATTTCTTCGAGCTGTTCGAGGCGCATGCCGCGACATTGACCGCCGGCGCGGAAGCGCTGGCGCGGATGCTGCAGGGCGGCGAGGGCATGGCCGACCATGTCCAGGAGATCATCGAGCGCGAGCACGACGCCGACGCGATCACGCGCGAGGTGCTGCAGACCGTCCGCCGCACCTTCCTGACGCCGTTCGACCGCAGCGCGATCACCGACTTGATCGCATCGATGGATGATGCGATCGACGAGATGCAAAAGACCGCGGGCGCCGTCGACCTGTACGACGTCACCGAGTTCGAGCCCGAAATGCGCGACATCGCCGGCATCATCGTCGACGCCGCACGCCTGACCGCCGAAGCATTGCCGCTGCTGCGCAACATCTCGGCGAACGGCCCGCGCCTCCATGAACTCACCGAGCGGCTCGTCCGTATGGAGGGCCATGCCGACGACATCCACGCCGCGGGCCTCAAGCGCCTGTTCAAGGAACATGGCGAGGCGAACCCGACGCGTTTCCTGATCGCGCGCGAACTGTTCCGCCATCTCGAACGCGTCACCGACAGCTTCGGGGATGTCGCGAACGAGATCGACGGCCTGGTCATCGACCACGCCTGAGGCGGGGCCCTTCCGATGCACGAAATCGCTTTTCCCTTGCTCGTCGGCCTGGTCATCCTTGCGCTGGCCTTCGACTTTCTGAACGGCCTCCACGACGCTGCGAACAGCATCGCGACGGTGGTGGCGACGCGGCTGCTCAAGCCCGTTCAGGCGGTGATCTTCGCCGCCTTCTTCAACTTTGCGGCTTATTTTCTGAGCCTTGCCTTTCCGGCGCTGCACAAGGTGGCGGAAACGATCGGGGCCGGGCTGATCGACAAGGATCTGGTGACCCCCGCGGTGGTGTTCGGCGCGCTGGTTGGCGCGATGTTCTGGAACGTCGTCACCTGGCTGAAGGGCATTCCCTCTTCGTCGAGCCACGCGCTCGTCGGCGGCATCGTCGGCGCGGGCGTCGCGCATGCGGGGTTCGAGGGCATCCAGTGGAGCGGGCTCAACAAGACTGTCATCGCGATCTTCCTGTCGCCGATGCTCGGCATGCTGCTGGCGATGCTCGTCATGCTTCTGAGCAGCTGGGCGCTGCGCCGCGCCACCGCAAAATTCGCCGAAAGCACCTTCCGCTATCTCCACCTCTTTTCGTCGGCGGCCTATTCGCTAAGCCACGGGCTCAACGATGCGCAGAAGACGATGGGGATCATCGCGGTGCTGCTCTATTCGACCGGTTATCTGTCCGGCGAGTTCCATGTCCCGCACTGGGTGGCCTTCGCCTGCTATATCGCGATCGCGCTCGGCACGCTGTCGGGCGGGTGGAAGATTATCGAGACGATGGGCGGGCGGATCACCAAGCTGTCGCACCATCAGGGTTTTGCGGCCTCGACGGGCGGCTCGATCATGGTCTTCACCGCCAGCCTGCTCGGTATCCCCGTATCGACGACGCACACGATCACCGGCAGCATCATTGGCGCCGGCGTCGCCCGCCGGACGAGCGCAGTACGCTGGGGCGTCGCGGGCAACGTCATTGCGGCCTGGTTCATCACCATCCCCGCAAGCGCGGTCGTCGCTGCGATCTTCTACGCGATCACGCGCCTTTTCTGATCATTTCGCGGGGCGATAGGCGATGTCGGCGCCGCCCGTCATGCGCACGGGCAGGTAAAGCCCGTTGCCATAGGCCTTGATTTCGCCGGTTTCGAAACCATCGACGCGCGTGCGGATGACAAAGGCGCCCTCGCGTCGCTGGTCCACCGCGCGTCTGATCTTGCCCTGCAGCTCTGCGAGATCGTGCGAGAAATTCTGTGTCAGCGCCTCGGCGATCAGTGGCGCGAATTCGGGGCTGCGGCCGATCAGGATGAGCAGGTCGCCGCTCACCCCGTCGGTGTCGCCATTGATCGCGATGTCTGTAAAGCGAACCTCGGCCGAGCCGGGCGCGTTCGAGGGGATCGCGGTCATCCAGATGCGGCCATGCGTCGGCTTGCCGCTGCGCGCGCGCAGCCGGGCATCGACGTCGACGCCGACGGCGATCCGACCGCCGGGCGCGCCGTAAATGGTCGACTTGCCGAAGCGCACGTCCATCGGCCCGAGTTTGGGCAGGGCGAAGGGACGCGCCGCCCGCTTTGCGAGCGCGCGATCGACGACGGGTTGAAGCTGCGCATAATCGGCGATCACCGGCACACGCACGTCGAGGTGCGGGCGCGGCATTTCACGGACCAGCCGCGGCAGCGGCGTCGGTTCGGGATCGGCGGGGCGTTTCGACACGAACGTCTCGGTGACCGCTTCCAGCCCCAGATTGAGGCGCAGCCGCTGCCCTTCGACCCGGTAGCCGCCATAGAGGATGCGCTGCGGCGTGATGCGCATCCACACGGGCGGGTTTTCGCGATTGAGTTCGAGCGCGGTGAAGGCTTGCCGCCAGACGTCGGCGGCCTGCCGGCGGATGTCGATCTTCGCGATCTCGCGCGTTACCTCGCGCTCGACATCGCGGACGACGGGCTTCAACTTGGCGTCGGCCTCGTCGGTGAAGGTGATCCGCTTGCCGAGAAAGTCGATGCCGGGCGCCTGGGTCCAGCCATAGGTGATGCGCGCCTTGCCCTGCGTACGCCAGTCGGGGGCGAACTCGACGCGGATGCGCGCATGCGCCATCGCCGCGCCGGTAGCGGTCTCGCCCTTGAGCACCCCGCCGACGTCGCGCGCGCTGATCGTCGCGTTGAGCGGTACATCGACCACGATCTCGCTGCCGTCCCCGCGCATCCGCAGCGCGCCGCGCGTGACCCGGCCGACGATGGTGCAGGCGATCGGCGGCGTGACCTTGACCTTGCGGCCGAAGACTTTGACGCGCTGCGGTCTCACGCACGCCCTTTCGTGCCGATTGATCGTCCACAGCGTGCGCGGCACCGCGCGTTCGAGCGCCTGCCTGATCGCCGTCGTGTCGGCCTCGATCGGCACCGCGATGAGCGATTTTTGCGTCGGGGAGGGAGCGTTGTCGGTCGCGCGTGGGGGAGCCTTTGCGCCGCCCCCCGCCGGATTGCAGCCGGCAAGCGATGCGATCAGCAAGAGTGCAGCAAATGCCTTGGCGCGCATGGTTCAGCCCCGTTCGATGCTACATGTCTAACATCAAACCGTAAAAGCCGTTCCCATATCGTGCTTTTAGTCCGCAACCACCCCGAACAGGTCGTGCTCGTCGGCATCCTCGATCTCGACATCGACGATGTCGCCGGGTTTCAGCGTTTCGGCGACGTCGCGCAGATAGACATGGCCGTCGATCTCGGGCGCGTCGGCCTGACTACGGCCGGTCGCGCCGATGCTGCCCTCGTCGTCGGCCTCGCCGACTTCGTCGATGATCACGGGAAGCGTGCGACCGATCTTGGCTTCGAGCTTCGCCGCGCTGATCGCGGCGGTCTTTGCCATGATGCGCTGGTAGCGCTCTTCCTTGACCTCTTCGGGCACCGGGTTGTCGAGCGCATTCGCCTGCGCGCCCGCGACGGGTTCGAAGCGGAAGGCGCCGACGCGGTCGAGCTGCGCTTCGTCGAGCCAGTCGAGGAGATATTGAAAATCTTCCTCGGTCTCGCCGGGGAAGCCGACAACGAAGCTCGAGCGGATCGAGATGTCGGGGGCGATCGCGCGCCAGCTCTTCAGCCGCTCGAGCACCTTCGCTTCGTTGGCGGGGCGCTTCATGCGCTTGAGGACGCTCGGCGCGGCGTGCTGGAAGGGGATGTCCAGATAAGGAGTCAGCAGTCCTTCGGCCATCAGCGGGATCACCGCGTCGACATGTGGATAGGGATAGACATAGTGGAGGCGCACCCACGGGGCGCGGTCTTGGCTGGTCTTGAGCTGGCCGAGTTCGCGCGCAAGGTCGGTCATGTGCGCGCGCACCTCGCGGCCGTGCCACTGGCGCGGGTCGTGGCGGATGTCGACGCCATATGCCGACGTGTCTTGGCTGATGACCAGCAGTTCCTTCGTGCCCGCCGCGACGAGCTTTTCGGCCTCGCGCAGCACCGCGTCGATGCGCCGCGAGACCAGTTTTCCGCGCAAATCGGGGATGATGCAGAAGGAGCAGCTGTGGTTGCAGCCTTCGCTGATCTTCAGGTAACTATAGTGCCGCGGCGTCAGCTTGAGCCCGCCTTCGGGTACCAGATCGACGAACGGCCCCTGCGTCGGCGGGGCCGCTTCGTGAACCGCATCAACGACTTGCTCATATTGATGCGCCCCGGTGACGGCCAGCACCTTCGGAAAGCGCGCGCGAATGACCTCGGCCTCGTTGCCCATGCAGCCGGTGACGATGACGCGGCCATTCTCGGCCATGGCTTCGCCGATCGCCTCGAGGCTTTCCTCCTTCGCCGAGTCGAGGAAGCCGCAGGTGTTGACGAGCACGACGTCGGCGCCTGCATAGTCGGGCGACAGGCCGTAACCGTCGGCGCGTAGCTTCGTCAGAATCCGTTCGCTGTCGACGAGCGCCTTCGGGCAGCCGAGCGAAACCATGCCGACCTTCGGCTGGGTGGGGAGCGTTTTGACTGTCATGATTGGCGGGGCGCATAGGGGATTTTTTGCGCTTTGTCACCATGGCTGTGCTTGGCGCCGCCCATCTTCTTCTTCGTCATCCCGGATCAAGTCCGGGATGACGAAGGAAAATTGCCTGCGATCAATTCTTCCCCGCCAAAGTATCCGCGACGATCCGCCACACGCGCGGCGCGATGCCGAGCCCGAGGTGGGTGGCGTCGACCTTTATGTTCCGCGCCTGCGGATTGTAGATGTCGACCGCGATGTCGGGACCGACGATGCCGTCGCGGTCGGAGTAGATGACGGTCAGCGGCTGGGTCAGCCCTTTGAGGTTACGGGCGTGAATTTCCCGTTCGATCGCATCGAAATCGCGGCCGGCGAAGCGCTGCGCGAGTGCGGTATATTGAGGGCCGCCAATGATCGGGGTACCCAGGGTGATGATCTCGCGGACGAGGTGCGGGTGGGTGCGCGCGGTCTCGCGCGCGATGACGCCGCCGAGGCTCCAGCCGATCAGCGTCAGCGGGGCGCCGTCGGCCTCGACCCATTCGGCGGCCTGCGCAGCGAAGCGCGCGACGTCGGCGGCGACGCGGCCCCGGTTGCGGCCCATGCCCCAGTCGCGGACATGATAGCCAAGATGGCGGAGCCACGCCTCGAGCGGCCGCATCGACAACTCGCTGGCGCCATAGCCTGGCAAGAGCGCGATGGGCCGGCCGTCGCCGCGCGGCGCGCCGATCAATTGCCAGCCCGACAGGCCGAAGCGCAGCATGTCGAGCGGCAGCGCAAGCTCGCCGAGCGTGGCGAGTCGGCTCGGCGGTCGCAGGCCTTCGGGAAGCGGAACGTCGCGGGGCATCGCCTTCTCCCTTTTTTCGATTATAGTTTGCCGCCTGAGCGTTGCTTGGCAAGCGATAAGGGGGGGAGCAGAAGATGGCGAATATGGAATGGACGACGATCCTGATTGCGGCGGCGGCGGGGTTCCTTGTCGGCGGCGTGTGGTACGGACCCTTGTTTGGCCCGGCGTGGATGAAAGAACGCGGCTTCACCGAAGAGGAGCTGAAAAAGGGCAATATGGTGCTGATCTATGGCACCACCTTCCTGTTCAGCATCGTGTCGGCGATCTTCCTCGGCCATCTGCTCGCGCATTTCGGCGAGATGAGCGCGCGATCGACGATGATGATCTCGACCGGGATCGCGCTGGGCTTGATCGTGCCGGCGATCGGCACCAATTATCTGTTCAGCCGCGCGAGCCTGAAACTGTTCGGCATCGATGCCGGATATTGGATCTTCTTTTACGCCGCGATGGGCGCGGTGTTCGTCTTCTTCGGCTAGCGCCCGGAACCGCGGCTTCGCATTCTTCGCAGTTGATCACCTCGACGAGCTGGTCGCCGGGTTCGAGCCGCTGCGCCTCGGGTTCCCAGAAACCATAGGGCTTGCCGCCGCGATAGACGCGCAGGCCGCGCCCGCCGCTCGCGAGCTGATCGATGCTGCGGCCGATCTCTTCGGCGCTGACGGCACGCTCGCGCAGCTGGACGCGGCCGCCGATGCTGGCGAGGTCGGCCATATAGTCGGCGACATGCGCGCCCTGCGCCGACCCGGCGAGCAGCAGGCCGGTGAAGCTGACCGGGTTGATGACGTTGTTCGCGCCCGCCTGGCGCGCGAGCAGCTCATTGTCCTGCGCCCGGATGACGACGCTGATCGGGACATGCGGCGCGAGGTGGCGGACGGTGAGCACGATCAGGATCGAGCTGTCGTCGCGCCCCGCCGACACGAGCACCGACTGCGCTTCGCTGATGCGGACGTCGACGAGCGTATCGTCGTTCGACGCGTCGCCCTCGAGCACGTTGCAGCCCGCCGCCTCGGCCGCGTTGATGCGGTTTCGCGCCTGGTCGATCACGACGATGCACGACGGATCGGTGCCGCGCGCGATCAGTTCGCGGACCGCCTCGGCCCCGCTGGTGCCATAGCCGAGCACGACGATATGGTCGGTGAGTTTTGCCTGGATACGGGCCATACGCCATTTTTCCCATGTGCGCTTGATGACGAAATTATAGGCGGTGCCGACGAAGATGAAGAGCACCATGATGCGGATCGGGGTGACGATCACCGCCTCGATCAGCCGCGAGCGGTCGGATACCGGGGCAATGTCGCCAAAGCCGGTCGTCGTGACCGAGATCATCGTGAAATAAACGACGTCGAGGAAGCTGATCTGGCCGTCGTGGCTGTCCTTCAGCCCCGCGCGGTCGATCCAGTGAACGAGGACGACGATGCCGATCAGGAAGAAGGCGACGCCGAGGCGTGCGATGACGTCGGCCCAGATCGGCCATTTGCTCGCGCGCTTGAGCAGCTGGAACTGATGCTGGAGCTTCAGCCTGTCGGACGGCTTGCGGCTCATCGGGGCGGCAGCTGCTTCATCGGATCGACCGGTACGCGATTCCGGCGCAGCTGGAAATGGAGTTGCGGTTTCTGGACCTGTCCGGTCGCGCCGGCGCGGCCGATCACATCGCCGGCCTTCACCGCCTGACCGCGCTGGACGTCGATTTCGCCGGCATGGCCATAGGCGCTGATCCAGCCGCCGCCATGATCGATCAGGATCAGCCCGCCATAGACCGCGATCTGGTTGCCGGCATAGGCGACGACGCCGTTGCCCGCGGCGCGGATCGGCGTGCCGCTGGCGGCGGCGATATTTGATAGCCGTTCGTTGACCTTCCCCCGGCGCGAGCGGGCCGAAGGCGGGCGATCACCGGTCCGGCAAGCGGC
>JACDQN010000309.1 GCA_015657575.1 Sphingopyxis sp. | reverse complement strand
GGCGCGGATCGACGCTGAGCGCAAGGCCGGCCGTAAGACCACGAGCTGCCCGCCCGAATCGGGCTCGCTGACGCCCGACGAATGGCTGGCGCATCTGCGGCGCTATCCGGTTGCGGTCCGCAAGTCGGTCAGCGTTTACTCCGCCTTCGATGCGCTGATGAAGAAACGCTATCCCTGCCCCGCCTGATGCGCCAAGACGGGCGCAGTGGGAGATGACGATGAACGCAATATTCCGTGGCGCACTGACCATCGCGGCGGCGAGCTTGCTGGGGACGACGCTGGCAATGGCGCAACCGAACGGCGGGCTGACATCCAGGGTCGAGCTGGAAAAGCTGGTCCCCGCGGCCGATGGCGCCGAAGCGACAAAAACCTATACCGAGCCCAAGGTTGTGGTTCCCGGCGACCGCATCCGCATCACGCTGACCTTCACGAACGGCGGCACTGCGCCGGCGACCGGTCTCGTCTTTACCAACCCGATCCCGCCCGGTGTCGTTTTCGACGGCACCGACGACCTTGCCGACTTCAGCGTGTCGGTCGACGATGCGAAGACGTTCGGCCCGCTTGCCGCATTGACCCTGACTATTGCCAATGAAGCGCCGCGCGCCGCGACGATGGCCGACGTCACGCATGTCCGCTGGACCTGGTCGACGGCGGTGGAGCCGCAGCAGCAACGCTCGGTCGCCTTCTTCGGCCGCGTCAAATAAGCATCCGGCCGACCGCATGACGATCTATTGCGACGAATCGGGCGGTCTCAACGCGGGCGCGATGACCTTTTCGGCGGTCATGCTCACCCCCGAAGCCGCCGCCGACATCCACGCGCGCTTTCGGGCCGTCACCGGGCTGCGCGGCGAGCTCAAGGGCAGCCGGATCAGCCTGGTCGAGCGCGCCTATCTGCTCGAACTCTTCGATCGCGCCGGCGGCCGCGCCTGGGTCGCGGTCGCCCAGCGCGACAAGCTGATACCACGCGCCGACGGCACGCCGCCCAGCGATCTCGCCCTTTATGGGGCGCTGCTCGATCTGGCGGTCAGCCGCTGGCTTCCCGAAACCGGCGGCGTGTGCACCGATGTGGTGATCGACGACGGCCGCTACGATCCCGTCATCCTGGGCCATGTGCGCGAGACGATCCAGGCGGGGCTCGCCGGATGGGGCCGGGCGTCGCTCGCCGACAGCCGGCGTTCCGACGGCGTCCAGATCGCCGATGTGATCGCGAACAGTCTGTTCAATATCGAGGTCGGATCGCCGCGCGCGCACCGGATCGGCGTGATCGTCGAGCCGCTCCTCGCATCGAAGGCGATCCGCGTCGCCGCGCTGACGCAGATGCCCTGACACAAAAGGGCCGCGGTTTCCCGCGGCCCCCTTGATAAGCGATCGGATCGGCGCTTATTCGAAGTCGCCGCCGCCACCGGCCGGGCTGCGCGGCGGCGCAGCGGCGGTCAGGCGCAGCGCTTCGGCCGAGCGCGCGATCGAGCTGATTTCATCGGGCGTATCGTCATCGTCGACGACGACCTTCTGCAGCGTACCGACGAGCGCGTCCTGCAGCTCGACCGGACGCACGGTCTGCTCGGCGATTTCGCGGAGCGCGACGACCGGATTCTTGTCGCGGTCGCGATCGACGGTCAGTTCCGAACCACCCGAAATTTCGCGGGCGCGGTGCGCGGAAAGCAGAACCAGGTCGAAGCGGTTGGAAATCTTGTCGACGCAATCTTCGACGGTAACGCGGGCCATGGTAATTCCTTGATCGAGGAGAGGCCAGCCAGGAGGCATGGCGGCAAGCGCTGCGCGCTAGCAGCGGGCGGCGCGAATGTCAATCAAACCCCTGCCCTTGCGGCGCTCGCCGCCGCCAGCCTATGAGCGGATGATGACCGATGCCTTCCTCCCGGCGAGCGAAACCGAAATGCTGAAGGCGGACGTCGCCGGACATCGGCTCGAGGTGATCGTCGATGGCGCGAAGCGGCTGGAGCGCCTGCTCGCGTTGATCGGGGGCGCGATCCACAGCGTCGATATGGTCATGTACATCTTCGAGCATGACGGAGCCGGAACGCGCGTGCTCGACGCGATGACCGCCGCGGCACGGCGCGGCGTCCGTGTCCGAGCCGTCATCGACAGTTTCGGGTCGGCCGACATTTCCGACCGCATCTTCGATCCGCTGCGCGCCGCGGGCGGGAGCGTCACCTTTTTCTCGCGCCGTTGGCGGTCAAGCTATCTGATCCGCAATCATCAGAAGCTGATCCTGATCGACGACCATGTCGCGGTCACGGGCGGCTTCAACATCGCGGATCCCTATCTCAGCAAGGGCAGCGTCCATTGCTGGTTCGACCTCGGGATCGTCGTGCGCGGTCCCACCGTGGCGCGGATGACGCGCTGGTTCGACATCCTCCACAATTATACGGTCAAGCATGACGGCAAGCTGCTGATGCTTCGGCGGCTGATCCGCGCATGGCCGTCGGACGAAGGCCCTGTATCCTGGCTTGTCGGCGGCCCGACCCAGCGGCTGTCGCCGTGGGCCAGAGCGGTACGCACAGACCTCGAAACGGCGACCCAGCTCGATATGGCGATGGCCTATTTTTCGCCTGGGCAGGGCATGCTGCGCCGCCTCGGCCGCGTTGCAGCGCGTGGGCGGGCGCGCTTCGTCATGGCCGGCAAGTCGGACAATCCGGCGACGATCGGCGCATCGCGGCTGCTCTACGGCTATCTGCTGCGCAAGCGCGCCGAGGTGTGGGAATATCAGCCGTGCCGGCTGCATATGAAACTGATCGTGATCGACGACATCGTTTACATCGGCACCGCCAATTTCGACGTCCGCAGCCTGTTCGTCAACGTCGAGGTGATGCTGCGCATCGCCGACGCGGGATTTGCCGCAACGATGCGCCACTTCATCGCTCGCATGCGACCCGAGGCCGACATCGTCACGGCCCAGTCACACAAAGCGAAGGGGACCTGGTTGACGCGGCTGCGCTGGACGCTGGCCTGGTTCGTCGTCGGCGCGGTCGACTACACCGTATCGCGCAAGCTCAATTTCGGGCTCGGCGATCCGATCCGGATGTTTAATCCTTCCAGCCCCAGAACAGGAAACAGGGCGGAACATTGATCCATTCGAACGCATTGTCGATGCGCTCGAAATGCGCGGCGAGAAAATCGCGCGCCCGGGCACGGAACTGATAGACGAGAAATGCCCCGCCCGGGCGCAACGCGCGATGCGTTGCAGCCGCGATCGCCGGGCCGACACCTGCGGGAAGCGTCGAGAACGGCAGCCCCGAGAGAATATAATCGGCCTTTTCAAAGCCATGTGCCGCGATGATCGCTTCGACATCGGCCGCCGATCCATGCACCGCGATGAAGCGGCTGTCACGGATATCCTTGCGGAGATAGTCGACGAAATCTTCGTTGGTGTCGATCGCGATCAGCGTCGCATCGCCGGCCATCCGTTCGAGCACCGGACGGCAGAATGTGCCGACACCGGGGCCATATTCGACGAACAGCTTTGTGTTCTTCCAGTCGACCGGCCGCAGCATATGGCGGATCAGCGTCGGCGACGAGGGCACGATCGACCCAACCATCACCGGATGCTTGACGAAGCCGCGGACGAACATACCCCACGGCCCGAAGAAGCTCTTCAGCTTCTCGCGAATCTTGCGGATCGGCGAGACGTTCGATTGGGCCTGCGCCCGGGGATTGGTCATGATGGCTTTCGCGTTGTTGCGGTTGGCTGAATGCGTGGCAAAATCGGTGCCTCCGCGCAAGAAAAGAGTCGGTCTTGACTCTGGACACAACGCGTTCCGCGTGTAGGGAGACGCGGCATCCGCGACGAACTGGAGCGAAAGGGAGATAGATGGCGCCGGCATCGCAATCCATTCCCGCCGATCGCATGGCCGTCCTGTTCGCCATCATGCTGGTCGCCGCGGCCGGC
>JACDQN010000308.1 GCA_015657575.1 Sphingopyxis sp. | reverse complement strand
GCACGGCGGCCGACCTTGTCCTCATAAGCCGGGCCGATGCCCCGACCCGTGGTGCCGATCTTGCCCGCGCCCGCGGCGGTCTCGCGCAATGCGTCGAGGTCGCGGTGAAAGGGCAGGATCAGCGCGCAATTGTCGGCGATGGCGAAATTGTCGGCGTTGATTTCGACGCCCTGACCGCGCAGCTTCGCCATCTCATCGCGCAGCGCCCACGGATCGAGAACGACGCCGTTCCCGATGATCGACAGCGTGCCGGTGACGATGCCCGAAGGGAGCAGCGACAGCTTGTACACCTGTTCGCCGACAACGAGCGTATGGCCGGCATTGTGACCGCCCTGAAAGCGGACGACCGCGTCGGCGCGGCTCGCGAGCCAGTCGACGATCTTGCCCTTGCCCTCGTCGCCCCATTGCGACCCGATGACGGTGACATTTGCCATGATGCTGTCCTGCTGAACCGGGCCAAAAACGACCAGCGCGGGCCCGGCGCGGCCTTAGCGGATTTGACCGGAGAGGCAACCCAAAGCGGGATGATTTTGCGACAATTGCGGGCAAGATTGCGCGCGCCGGGACAGCGGAGACTCGCGATGACGAAACGAAACGGGTTTGGATATGCGGCGGCAGCCGCCTTTGCGATCGCAAGCGTGAGCGTACCCGCGCCTTTCGCCGACGCGCGCGAGAAGATGCGCGACCGGCTGCGCGAGCGGATCGCCGAGCGCATGGGCGCCGACGAGGGGCCGAAGGCGCCGGGCAGCGAGACGATTTCCTATGGTAGCAACCCGCTGCAAAATCTCGATATCTGGCGCGCGAAGGATGCGAAGGGGCCGGCGCCCCTGATCGTCTTCGTCCACGGCGGCGGCTGGAAACGCGGCAGTAAGGATAATGCGACGGGCCAGTATAAGCCGGTGCATTATCCGGAAGCGGGCTATGCCTTTGCGTCGATCAACTATCGCCTCGTCCCCGACGCGACGGTCGAGCAGCAGGCGGCCGATGTCGCGGGCGCGGTGAAGGCGCTGATCGACCGCGCGGGCGCGCTGGGCATCGACCGGCGGCGGATCGTCATCATGGGGCATAGCGCGGGCGCGCATCTGGTCGCCTTGGTCGGGACCGACGAGCGATATCTGCGCGGGGCGGGGCTCAGTTTTGCCGACATTGCGGGGGTGATCCCGATCGACGGCGCGGCCTACGATGTGCCCGCGCAGATGAAGGACGGGCCGCCGATCATGCAAAAGACCTATGGTCAGGCGTTCGGGTCCGATCCGGCGCGACAGAGGATTCTGTCGCCGACATTGCAGGCAGCGGCCCCGAACGCGCCGCAGTTCCTGCTGCTTTACGTGCAACGCCCCGACGGAGTGCGGCAGGCCGAAGCGCTCGACAAGGCGCTGACGGCGGGCGGCACCAAGGTCGAGCGCGGCAGCTTTCCCGGCGAAGGCTTGCAGGGACATGCCGAGATCAACCGTCGGCTGGGCGATCCGAGCTATGCGCCAACCGGAGCTGTAGATATCTGGTTGAAACGGGTGTTCGGGCGGTAGGAGTCGTGCAAAGTCATTCCCGCTTTCGCGGGAATGACGAAGTTATGAGACCGGATGTCTGCAGCCGGACGAAATAGCAATCCGCTAATCTAGGGTCAGGACCCCTTAATTCCACGTTCGAGGTTTGAAGCGATTTTGCTCAGGGCGAGGAGAAAAGGCGAAGGAATATGTCGATATTTCGAGACTTTTCGACGAAGCTCTGGGCAAAATCGATCAGATCCCGCAGGGACGCCGAAATGGCTTCGATCTCAGGCTCGCGCGGCCTTGCGGGTAGCGATGCTACCCGCTGCGCGCGCCCGAACCCGATATCTTCGCCATTTCGACGCCTCGAACGTGGAATGAATGGGTCCTGATCCTAGCCAAGGGAATCTTCCCTTTTCCACTGATCACCACTCCGGACCACCTGAGTCATCGACCCACAGGCGGTGTGCCCATGGGCACCGGTCGCCGCGCCCCAGACCGCCAATCATCGAGCGCCTATCAAAGAGCGTCGATTAGCGGGCGCCGAGCAACTGCCACCTGCCATTCCGCGAGAGGCGTAGGGGCTTTTTCGTAGGCCGACGCGGCTCAACGCCCTCGCCGGCGCCTTTCCCAAGCTCCAAATGCACAAAGGGCCCCGAGCCGAAGCTCGAGACCCTTTGGTAACTGTAATAACAGCCGCTATTACGGGCTGGTCGGGGCGTCGTCGTTGTTGTCCGACGCGATCACGATGCCAGCAATGATAGCTGCCAGCGCCACGATGGCGATGATCCAGCTGGTGCTGCCTTCGAGTTCGCTCTGGCCGTCAACCGACGAGACCGCTGCGGGAGCTGCCGAAGCCGCAACCGGAGCCGCGATCATCGAGGTCGCTGCGAGGGAGATCGCAGCCTTTTTAAGCAGGTTCATCATATTCTCCGTCCACTGGATAGTAGTCTTCTCGAATCAGTCCGGAGAACCGCCCCGGTCTGCTTCTGCATTGCCTTCCTAGGCATCGCCGCGACTAATTGCAACGATGATTTGCACTAGAATGGCAATTGTTATGAAATTGCTAAATCGGGAAAAAAGTTCCGCAACCGGCCGCAATTTCAGCCCCGCCTGACCCGCTCGAAAGGCTCGCTGGTGATGGGATAACCGAGATGCTCCGGGATGCAAAGATGCGTGCCGTCGGAGCGCTGCTCGATCCACGGTGTGACCAGCTCGACAGGATAGCGCCCGGCGTGCGCCGAAAATCGGGCAAAGTCCGATTCGCGCGCAAGACGCTCGAGGTTGCGCCGGGTCGGGAAGATTACCGACACCTCGCCGCGGTCGGCCAGCGCCAATGTCTCCTCGGCGCTCGACCAGAAAATATGGCTGTGCTCGGCCTCTTCGACCGTCAGTTCGTGACGATGCGGCGGCGCCGCGATGGCGTAGAAGCGCGTGTCGAAGGTCCGCGCCTCCTTGAAATTGGGGCACCAGCGCGCAAAGGGGACCAGCGCACCGAGTTCGAGCTCCTCGCCGCGCGCGGACAGAATGTCCGAGAGCAATCCGCCGCCAAGCAGGGCTTGCCGCACCTCGGGGACCGAATGCTCGGACAGCCCCGGCCAGCCGACGGCAAGCCCCGTCTCCTCGAGCGTCTCGCGCAGCGCCGCAACGCGGGCGGCGCCATCGGCCATGGGGTCGACAAAGCCATGCCGCCGCGCAACCTCATAATCGTCGGGATCGACGCGCCCGCCGGGAAAGACGACCGCTCCCGCCGCGAACGCCATGGTCGTCGACCGTTTGACCATCAGGATTTCGTCCGCCCCGCCAACGTCGGAAGGCCGCATGATAACCAGCGTTGCGGCCGGGATCGCGCCTTCGGGCAGGGTTTCGGGGATCGTATCGCGGGTCATCGCCTCCTGCGATAACCGCGCCGCGGCGCCTTGTCATCCAGCCATGTCATCCGGCCATTGCGGCCGCGGAAGGACGGGTGCACTATGCCCGGCGTATATGGCAGGTGGGAGCAGGCCTATGGGAATCCTCGAAATTATCGGCATCGCGGGCAGCCTGAGCCTGCTCGCCGGATGGCGGCTCTATCTGACGATCCTGGCAACCGGCGTCGCGATGCATTTCGGCTGGCTCCCCCTTCCCGACCATCTTCAGTCGCTCCAGGTTCTCGCCAACCCGTGGGTGCTCGGCGTCGCGGCGGTGGGCACGATCGCCGAGTTCCTGGCCGACAAGGTCGCATGGGTCGATTCGATCTGGGACGGCGTGCACAGTTTCGTCCGCCCGCTCGGCGGCGCGCTGCTGTCGCTCGCGCTGGTCGATTCCTCCGATCCGGCGTGGCAGATCGTTGCCTTCCTGCTCGGCGGCGGTGGCGCGCTGCTCAGCCACGGGGCCAAGGCGACCACCCGCGCGGTCGTGAACGTCAGCCCCGAACCCTTCAGCAACGTCGCCGTATCGACCGGCGAGGATGTCGCGACCGGCGGGCTGCTCGCGCTCGCCATCGCCTATCCGCCGCTGGCCATCGTCATCGCGATCCTGTTGGCGATCGCCGCCGTCATCGTGATCGTCGCGCTCCGCCGCCTGCTCCGCAACATCAAGGCGACGCTGAAGCGCGCACTCGGCGACGAGCCGGTCGATTCCTCCGCCCTGCCTCCCGCTTAGGACGGCAGCAATTCCTTCAGCGGCGTGCCGGTATCGGCGAGCTGCTCGGCGGTCGCGCGCAGGCCTGCGGTCACGATCATCCGCCCCTGGACATAATCCTTGGTCGCGTTGACGCAGTCGAGCGCGATCACCCGGCCCTGTTTCAGATAGACGACCGAGAAGCTGCGCGTCGCAGGGTCACCGCGCAGCACCGCCTGATCGTGGCCTGTCGAGAGACCAGCGGTCTGGAGCTTGAGGTCATATTGGTTCGACCAGAACCAGGGAATCGCATGATAAGGCGCCTCGTCGCCGATGATCCCCTTGGCGACGACATTTGCCTGGTCATTTGCATTCTGCACCGATTCAAGCCGAATTTCAGTACCTTCGGCAAAGTCGTTTACATGCGATGCGCAGTCGCCGACCGCATAGACGTCGGGCAGGCTCGTCTTGCACAGGCGATCGACCCGCACGCCGTTCGCGCCATCGGCGCCCGCCGCGATCAGGGGCTCGACCGCGGGAATGATGCCGATCCCGACGATGACCAGATCCGCCGCTATCACTTCGCCGTCCGCCAGGCGTACGCCGGTGGCGCGGTCGCTGCCCTCGATCGCTTCGACGCACACACCGAGGCGCAGCTCGACGCCATGATCGCGATGCTCCTTTTCATAAAAACGCGACAGATCTTCGCCCGCGACGCGCGCGAGCACGCGGTCCTGCGCTTCGAGCAAAACGACCTTCTTGCCGGCTTTGCTGAGCACCGCGGCGGCTTCGAGCCCGATATAACCGCCGCCGATGACGACGATCTGTTTTGCCGTTTCGGAGGCCGCCTTCATCGCATCGGCGTCGGCCCGCGTCCGGACCCCCTGCACGCCCGGCAGGTCGCCACCCGGAACGGGCAGCATCCGCGGATGGCCGCCCGCCGCCCAGACCAGCTTGCCATAGCCGATCGTCTCGCCGCCGTCGGTGGTGACGCTATGCGCCGCTGCATCGACGCCGACGACGCGCTTGCCGAGCAACATCGTCACCTCGCGCTCGTCCCAATATTTGGCCGGACGCAGTTGAATTCGTTCGAATTCCTTTTCGCCCGCAAAATATTCCTTGGACAGCGGCGGGCGTTCATAGGGCAGCTCGGCTTCTTCGCCGACGATCGCGATCGTGCCTGCGAATTTCTGCGTCCGCAGCATCACCGCGACCTGTGCACCGCCATGGCCCGCACCGACGATCACCACATCGAAATGCATCGCTCTCACCTCATCGCTGTTCGCGGCGCCGTCCCTTGCACGCGCCCCGACGCGAGGCAAGCGGGCGCGGGCTGATGAGGGTGAAAGAATATCTTGGCGCAGGCGCTCAGCTACGGTCGATCCTGCCGAATAGCGGCCCCACCCGCTCCGCCACCAGATCGGCTTCGCCCAGATGCAGATAGGCGGGATTGAACGCCGCCAGCCGGGCCAGCTGCGCAAAGTCGGGAATGTGCAGGCGCAGGTTGCGCAGTTCGACCGCGCAACGCCGCCGCAATTCCTGCACCGTACGATTGACATGGACCTGGGTCAGCCCCGTCGCTTCGGCGAGTTGCCATTGCGTCAACAGGAAATCGCATTCGCCCCCGCCCGCTGCAGGAACGCCGCGCTGGCGCGCGAAGATTTCGCACATCAGCTGCGCGACGCGTTCGATCGCGCTCCGCTGCCCGATATTGATCGTCCATTCGCGCTGGACGGCGGCGGCGACGATCTCGCTCCACCCCAGAACCATCGCCAGATTCGGGCATTGTTCGATGAGCGCAGTCGCCTCCTGCCGGCCGATCTCGGCGACGGTGACGCGCCGGATGGCAGAGATGGAATGATCGGTGCGAACCACGGTGAACAGGTCCAGATCGCAGGGCTGCCCTGGCAGGACCAGCGCCAATATCTGCCGGCGCCCGTCGGGCAATTGCTTGTATTTCTGGACCCAGCCCGACAGCACGACGCGCAGCGCGGCGGGACGCTCGCCTTCGCGCACAAGGTCGGTGCCTTTGGGATATTCCCGGGCGTTGCGCGCGAGGCTCGCCTCCCAATTCATCCGCTCGCGAGGCGTCAGCAATCGATTCAAAATCTGGTTAAACGTCACGCCCGAAATTCCCCCATTACGGGCGTCTGATGTGCGGTGCGCGAAGACCAGACATTCACACAGGTTAAGTTTGCGACTCATCGCGCGTTTTTGAGCGATGATCGCTTTCACGCCGATGGCGGCGGCCGGACGAAACCCTTGGTCCGGACTGGGCGTTGGGCGAGGAAAGGCAAATCACATAGTGAGGAAGGGCATCGATGGACCGGCAATCTTCTGCGGCTTTGTCCGAGCCGTCCGCGGCGTCGTCCGACGTGGCCGACGGCCGCCTTGACAATTTCACCCGCAAGCTGCTCAGCCACAGCCTGTTGTCGACCGACGATCAGCGCGCGATCCTGACGCTGCCCTTCTCTCTGCGCCTGCTCGGCCCCAATGAATATATATTGCGCGAGGGCGAACAGGCGCGTGTCTGCCCGCTGCTGCTGTCGGGCTTCGCCTATCGCCACAAGCTTGTCGCGGACGGCGGGCGCCAGATCGTCGCGCTTAAAATTCCGGGCGATCCGCTCGATTTCCAGTCGCTTTATCTCCGCCGGGTCGACCATAATCTGCAGGCGCTGACCGCGGTCGAACTTGCCGTTGTCCCGCTCGCCGCGCTCGAGAAGATGGCGATGGAACGGCCGGCCTTCGCGCGCGCCGTCATCACCGATATCCTGGTCGAAGCATCGATCGGCCGCGAATGGCTGGTCAATATCGGCCGCCGTAACGCCACCGCGCGGCTTGCGCATTTCCTGTGCGAGCTGGTTTACCGGCTCAACCAGACGGCCTCCCCCCCTGCCGATGAAAGCGATGTTCCGTTGACACAGGAGCAGCTCGCCGACCTGCTGGGCCTGACCCCCGTTCATATCAACCGGACGCTCAAAAGGCTGGAGGAGGCCGGCGCCGTCCGGCGCAAGGGTCGCCGGTTGAAAGTGGCCGATTTTGCGATGCTGTGCCGCATCGCCGACTTTTCGGACCTTTATCTTCACCGCGGCAATGTCGGTTGAGAATGGCGCGCAGACTGGAAAACGAAATTCGATGGGACGCTATTTCTTCCACACGACCGACGGCAAGGTCCGCGGCCGCTCCTGACGCCAAAAAGGCTCCGTCTTTCGACGAAGCCTTTCCGACCTCTCGAGCATTTGGCAACGCAGATAAGAGGCAAGCCCACACAGCCATTCCGGGGTCGCACGGAATGGAAGGAGTGGCGCGATGATCGATGGGGAATATCTGCGCGTCAATGGCGCGCGCAGGCGATTGGTGCCGCTTTGTGCCCCGGATATAATCTGCATCAATTTTGCGACCAAAAATCGTCGACCGGGCCGCACGCCCCTCCTCAAAAGCGTGCGTCGATCACCACTCTGTTCGCGAATATGCGCCGGCGACCGGCAGCGCCGTTATCATACTCAAGCCCGGACGCCGTTGCTGCCCTTGTATCGCCGGCGCCGCGATCGCCCCGACCGGTCCGGTCAACCTTTCTTGGCGGCGCCGGCACCGTCGGCATATTTGATCGAACAACCATAGGGCTGCGCAAATGCGGTCGCCACCGGCCGGCCCGCGGCATGGTCGTCGAGTGCCGCGCGGACGAAATTCTTCGCGCCCTGGAGATCCTCAACCTTGTTGGTCGGCTTATCGTCGATGCCGCCGGCGTAGATGATCCGCCCGTCGCCATCGATCACGCGCATGTCGGGGGTCGTCTTCGCGCCATACGCCTTGCCCGTCGCGCCCGTCGGATCGAGCAGGAGATGGGTGAAACCCGCGTTGAAGCGCTGTTTCCAGTTCTTCGCATTCGCACCCTCGACAAAGCCCTGCTCGCCGGGTGCCGACGAGACGATCGTCAGCCAGACAACGCCGTCGGCGGTCGCGTCCTTTTGCAAGGCCTGCATCGCGCCGCTGTAATGTTTCTTCACATAGGGGCAGCCTTCGTTCGTCCATTCGAGGACCACGGTCTTGCCCTTAAAATCGGCCAGCGAAATTTGCTCACCTTCGGCATTGGCCAATTGGAAGGGCGGCGCCACCTGCGCCCCCGCGGCGGCATTCTCCGTCCCGGCAGGGGCCTCGGCGCTTTTGTCCGCCGGCTGCCCGCAACCGGCCAGCAGCAACGCCGACGCGGCAGAAATCGAAAGCAACGCATATTTCACGGCTCATCTCCTCTCCATTATCATCGATTCAACCTTTTGCCCCCGCCCGCCTGACCGCATCGGCGACGATGCCCGGCGTCAGCAGCTGGGGCAGTATTTCGGGCGCGCCCTCGCCGGGCGAATAGACAAGGTAAAGCGGTACGCCGGATCGGCCGAACCGCTCGAGCTCGCGTGCGATCACATCGTCGCGCCGCGTCCAGTCGGCGACCAGATAGACCGCATCCTTGCCGGCGAACAGCGACCGGGTTTCCTCATTGGCAAGCGCCGTACGCTCGTTCACCTTGCAGGTCACGCACCAGTCGGCGGTGAAATTCACGAACACGATCTTGCCCTCCGCCCGTGCGGCAGCGACGGCATCGGGCGTCCATGCGGTTTCCGGGGCCGCCTCCGAACCGGCGCGTCCGATATCCGGCCCAAGTGACGCGGCGGACATGGTAACGGCGCCCGCCGCCAGCAACGATATGATCGATACGGCGGTCGTCGCCAGCGCGCGGCGTCCCGACAGTCGCGCGACCTGGCGCCAGCCCCACAGGGTAAGGCCGAACGCGAGCAGAAGACCTCCGGCAAGAATCAGCGCGAGCGCCTCGCCGCTCGTCTGGCGCGCGAATACCCACACCAGCCAGAGCGCGGCGCCGTACATCGGAAAGGCGAGGATCGATTTGAGGCGCTGCATCCAGGGGCCCGGCTTGGGGAAACGCCTGAGCAGCCCCGGCGAAAGGCTGATGACGAGATAGGGAAGCGCCAGCCCCAGTCCGAGCATCGCAAACACCGCCAGCGCCGCCAGTGCCGGCATCACCAGCGCCGCGCCCAGCGCGAACGCCATGAACGGCGCCGTACAAGGCGCCGCGACCACTACGGCGAGCACCCCGGTGAAAAATGCGCCCGTTCCGCCGGGCAGGCGCGTCCATCGGCTGCCTACACCGCTTCCCGCCATCGCGATCTCGAAGACGCCGGAAAGATTGAGGCCGACCCCCAGCATCACGAGCGCCAGCGCCGCGGTGACCGCGGGGTTCTGAAGCTGGAATCCCCAGCCCGCCGCCTCGCCCGCCGCGCGTAGCGCCAGCAGCACGCCCGCAAGCAGGATGAAGCTGGTCAGCACGCCGACAAGGAAAGCGATCCCGTCGCGGCGGGCCTCGCGCGGCGCATGCGCCGATGCCGATAGCGACGCGGCCTTCATGGCCAGGATCGGGAACACGCAGGGCATCAGATTGAGAATCAGACCGCCGATCAGCGCGAACAGCGCCGCCTGGCCAAAGCGGAGAAGGGTGGTTTCGCTTTCCTGCCCCGTACCCGCTGCCGCGGTGTCGGCCGCGACCTCCCATGCGCCGTGCGACGTCGCGATCACGCCCGGCACCGTCTTGCTCAACCCGCCTGCGATGACGGCGCCCCCCGCCTGCATCCGCACGACAAGGGCATCGCCTTTCCATTCGGCGCGCTGCACGGCGGGATGCTCGATAATCCCGCCCTCAAAGGGAAAGAAATAGACATCGGCGGCGCCGATCCCACGCAAAGCCGCACCGCGCAGCGTGAGCACGAGATCGGATCCGTCGCGCACGATCCGCGCGCCGATAGCGGCGGGACGCGGCGCTGCATCGACGACGCGCTGAATGACCGCCCCCTCGCCCGCCGCGGGAGGCGGCGCCCCGTCGCGGATCGCCAGGTCGACGGTCACCATGCGCTCGTCGGGAACGCACATATCCTCGCTGCACACCATCGAGAGGACCTTGACGCGCAGCGGCACGACCGATCCGGGTGTTGCGGTGCGCGGTATCTCGATCGGGACGGGCAGATAGACCTGGCGCGAATAGCCGTAATTCATCAGCCCGCCGACCGACTGACGTTCGGGAAGCGGCCAGAGGATCGGACCCGCCGAAAAACCGGCGGGGAGCGTCCAGGTCAGCTGGGTCGCACCACCCGAATCCCCGGGATTGCGCCAATAGGTGTGCCAGCCGGGCTCGATATCCTGACGCACCGCAACGATCGCCGTCGATCCGGGTACCGCCCAGCGATGCATCGAAACCAGCGAAACCTCGATATTGGGCGACTGCATCGCCTGCGCCGCACCCGTCACGGCAACGCAGAACGCGAGGAGGAGCAGACGGAGCGCCGCGATCATAGAATGGCCTGTCGAAAGCATTTCCGGGCGCGACATCCCCGCCTGCCGCGCGACAGGAGCATCATGATTTTGTCGCAACATTATGGCAACGCCGGAAATTCTGCACCAGACGAGCGCAGCGCCCCGATCCGCGCTAGCGCAGCCGCCGCTTTTCCAGTTTGCGTGCGAGTGTCCGGCGATGCATGCCGAGCCGCCGCGCGGTCTCCGAAATGTTGAAGCCGGTCTCGACGAGCGTCTGGTGGATATGTTCCCATTCGACCGTCTTGATCGACGATTGCCGCCCATCGAGGGGCACGCTGGTATCGCCCTCCGACCGTTCGAACGCCGCCTCGATATCGTCGGAATTCGAAGGCTTGGCGAGATAATAGGAGGCACCGAGCTTGATCGCTTCGACCGCGGTCGCGATGCTGGCGAAGCCCGTCAGGACGACGATCCGCATCGCCGCATCCGACGCGCGCAGCGTCTGCACGCACGCCAGCCCCGACGCGCCGCCCAGCTTGAGGTCGACGACCGCATAGCCGGGCCGGAACGCCGCCAGCACATCGTCCATTTCCGCCGGGCTGTGCGCGACTTCTACCGTATAGCCGCGCCGCTCGAACGAGCGCTTGAGCGTCCGCGCGAACGCCTCGTCGTCCTCGACGATCAGCAAGTGCCGCGGCTCGCTCATGCCGTTTCTCCGCCGGGGCTCGCAAGCGCCGAGACAGGAAGGAAAATCCGGACCAGCGCTCCCCCCGCATCGCGATTGGACACGCTGGCCCCGCCGCCCAGCTTGCGCAGCACATTGACGAGCAGGAACAGGCCCAACCCGCCGCCCGGCCGCCCCTTGGTCGACCGATAGGGCTGGCCGAAATTCTCGAGCATCTCGTCGCTGAAACCGGGGCCGCGATCGGCGATCTCGATCACCAGCATGTCGCCGTCGCGCGACGTCGTGACGCTGGTCCAGTCGGGCGACACCTCGGCCGCGTTGTCGAGCACGTTGCCGATCACCTGCCGCAGCGCCGGGTCCGATACGATCGCGACGTCGGCGCCGAACCGGTCGTTGAATTCGACCGTGCCGGGGCGGCGCACTGCGCGCGTGTGCGCGACGATCTCGTTGAACGCGGCGCGCATCGTCGTGAGTTGCGGCGCTTCGCCGCGCGCCTCGCCCGCCGACATCAATATGCCGCCGACGATCGCCTTGCAGCGCTGGACGGCGGTGTCCATGTCGGCGAGGTCTTCCTGCAATTCGTGGTCGTCCTTCAGCCGCGGCGCCGCCTTCCAGTCGCCGATCAGCACCGACAGCGTCGACAGCGGGGTTCCGAGCTCGTGCGCCGCGCCCGACGCGAGCAGCCCCATGCGCACGATATGATCCTCTTCGGCCGCCCGCTGGCGGCTCATCGCCAGCGCGGCGTCGCTGTCGCGCAAATTGCGGCTGATCCGCGTGACGAAAGCGACGAGCAGCACCGCGATCAGCAGGAAGCAGACGAAGCTGCCCTGCAGATAGAGCTTCATCGGGTCGGCGGCATAGGGCGGCGGCAGGACGAGCGGCGTCGGATCGACGCGCAGCGCCGCGAGCGCCGCGAGCGCCGCTGCGACGATCGCCCATGACGATCGCGGCGTGAGCAGGATCGCGCCGATCACCACCTGCAGCAGAAAAAGCGAGGCAAAGGGGTTCGCGAGCCCGCCGCTGTGATGCAGCTGCCACCCAAGCGCCGCGACGTCGAACAGCAGCACAGCGGTGAGTTCGGCGTTGGTCACCGCGCGGCCGCGGCGCAGCGCCGCGATGCTGGCGAAGTTGATCGCGATCAGCACGAGAATCGCCGCCAGCAGGGGCACGCGCGGCAGCGAAATGCCCATCGGCCCGCTGACGATCCCGATCGTCGCAAGCTGTCCCCCGACCGCCAGCCAGCGCAGCTGGATCAGCAAAGTCATGTTGCGGCGCCCCGCAGGAGCGCGGGCGGGCGTCGCCGGCTGGATCGTCGGGTGGGTCATCAATCCCGGATACGCCACAGACGCCAGGCGAAAAAGAGGCTGAGCGCAGAGAGCGCGAACCAGGTCAGCGCATAGACGAGATGATTGTCGGGAAAGCGGACGACGGTCAGCCCGCCGACCGGATAGCCGCCAGCGTTCGCCCGCGCATCGGCATCGACGAAATAGGGCGCGGCGTTGCGCAATCCCCTCGCCTTCGCGATTTCCGCGACGTCGCGCGAAAACCAGCGATCGGTCGCCGGATCGTTCGAGCGGAGGAAAGCGCCGCCGGGTTCGGTGACGCGGAGGAGACCGGTGACCGCCACCGGGCCCGCGACATTGCCCGCCGCGCGCGCCGCCGCATCGCGCCGGTCTTTCGGAACGAAACCGCGATTGACCAGCAGGGTGAAGCCCGATGTTTCAAGCGGCGTGACCACCCAATAGCCCGGCCCGCGATCGGTCACCGCCTGCACCAGCGTCTCGCGGTCGTGGCGGAACAGACCGGTCGCCGTCACCCGGCGATAGGCATCGCGCTTTGCATTGATCCGTTTCCAGTCATCCGGCCCCGGCGCGGCGACGGGTTCGGCGTCGATGCGCGCCGCGACCGCCGCGACCAGCTCATGCTTCCATACGCGTCGTTCGAGCTGCCAGACGCCAAGCGCCGCGAGCGCCGCGGCCGCAACCAGCGCCGCTGCGGCGAAGACCGCGCGGCGGGCGCGTATCACGGAATCTGACTCGTCGTCTGACTCGTCGGCTCGTGCGGCATCGGCATCATGTTGGTGTTGAGGTGGTGCATCACCCACAGCGAGCCCGCGAGCATGATCGCGACGACGATCACCGTGAAAATCAGCGAGGTCAACGACCAGCCGCCCTCGGCCTTTGGCGTCATATGCAGGAAAAAGACCATATGGACGACGATCTGGACCACGGCGAAACCCATGATGATCGCGCCGGTCGCCCCGGCGCTGAGCGGCATCGCCATCACCAGCCAGAAGGGGATCGCGGTCAGGATCACCGACAGGACGAAACCGACGACATAGTCGCGCATCGACGCGTGCGGCATCTCGATCTCGTGCACGGCGTGAGGATCGGCGCTCATCGCAGCACTCCCATCAGATAGACAAAGGTGAAGACGCCGATCCAGACGACGTCGAGGAAGTGCCAGAACATGCTGAGGCACATCACGCGGCGCTTGTTCGCGGCGATCAGCCCGTACTTCGACAGCTGGACCATCAAAGTCACCAGCCAGACGATACCGAAAGTGACGTGCAGCCCGTGCGTGCCGACAAGGGTGAAGAAGCTCGACAGGAAGGCGCTGCGCTGCGGCGTCGCGCCGATCTCGATCAGATGGTGGAATTCGTAAAGCTCGATCCCGAGGAAGGCGAGCCCGAACAGGCCGGTGATCGCGAGCCAGAGTTGCACGCCCTTCACCTTGCCCTGCTGCATCTGGAGCACCGCAAAGCCGTAGGTGATCGACGAGAAAAGCAGCATCGCGGTGTTGAGCGCGATCAGTTTCAGGTCGAACAGATCCTTCGGCGCCGGCCCCGCGGCATAGCTGCCGCCGAGCACCGCATAGCAGGCGAAGAGGATCGCGAAGATGAGGCAGTCGCTCATCAGATAGATCCAGAAGCCCAGCATCGTGCTGTGCCCCTCGGGATGCGCATGCTCGTCGAGGTCATAAAACTGGACGGGTTCGTCCGCGGTGATGGTCTTGGCACTCATCGCATCAGGCTCCGGCCGCCAGCTGGCGGGTGCGCGCTTCCTCGACCGCGGTGACCGTCGCCGCCGGAATGTCGAAATCGCGCTTGTAGTTGAAGGTGTGATAGATCGCGCCGACGATCGTCGCGGCGAAGCTCAACGCGACGAGCCACCAGATGTGCCAGACGAGCGCGAAGCCCATGACGAGGCAGATACCCGACAGGATCATCCCCGCCCCGGTGTTCGACGGCATGTGGATGTCGCGATAGCCGCCGACCGGCCGCTGATGTCCGCGCTGCTTCATGTCGTACCAGGCATCGAGGTCGTGGATCACCGGCGTGAAGGCGAAGTTGTAATCGGGCGGCGGCGAGCTGGTCGCCCATTCAAGCGTGCGCCCTTCCCACGGGTCGCCGCTTTCCTCGCGCAATTCCTTGCGGCGCCAGATGCTCACCGCGAACTGGACCAGCATCGCGCCGATGCCCGCCGCGATGATCGCCGCGCCGATGCCCGCGATCACGAACCAGATCTGCAGGCTCGGATCGTCGAACACGCGCATGCGCCGCGTCACGCCCATCAGGCCGAGGATATAGAGCGGCGTGAAGGCGACCCAGAAGCCGACGACCCAGCACCAGAAGCTGATCTTGCCCCAGAAGACGTCGAGCTTGAAGCCGAACGCCTTCGGCCACCAGTAGTTGATCGCCGCAAACAAACCGAACAAGACGCCGCCGATGATCACATTGTGGAAATGCGCGATCAGGAACAGCGAGTTGTGCAGCACGAAGTCGGCCGGCGGCACCGCGAGCAGCACCCCGGTCATGCCGCCGACGACGAAGGTCAGCATGAAGGCGATCGTCCACATCATCGGCAGCTCGAACCGGATGCGGCCGCGATACATGGTGAACAGCCAGTTGAAGAGCTTGGCCCCGGTCGGGATCGAGATGACCATCGTCGTGATGCCGAAGAAGCTGTTGACGCTGGCCCCCGACCCCATGGTGAAAAATGGTGCAGCCACACGATGTACGACAGGATCGTGATGCACACGGTCGCATAGACCATCGACGTATAGCCGAAGAGCCTTTTGCCCGAGAAGGTCGAGGTGACTTCGGAGAAGACGCCGAACAGCGGCAGCACGAGAATGTAGACCTCGGGGTGGCCCCAGATCCAGATCAGGTTCACATACATCATCGGCGAACCGCCGAG
>JACDQN010000307.1 GCA_015657575.1 Sphingopyxis sp. | reverse complement strand
TGCAGGAGGTGTCGGAAGACATTTTCGACTTCATCGCCGACAAGGAAGAATATCACGCGCAGCAGATATTGCGGCGCATCGCCGAGCCCGACCGGGTCGTATCTTTCCGCGTGTGCTGGGAGGACGACAACGGCAATATTCGCGTACAGCGCGGCTGGCGCGTCCAGAACAACAACGCCATCGGCCCCTACAAAGGCGGCATCCGCTTTCACCCCAGCGTGACCGAAAGCGTGTTGAAGTTCCTCGCTTTCGAACAGACGTTCAAGAATGCGCTCACCGGGCTGCCAATGGGCGGCGGCAAGGGCGGGTCGAACTTCAATCCCAAGGGCAAGAGCGTGCGCGAGATCATGCGCTTCTGCCAGAGCTTCATGACCGAACTCTATCGCCACATCGGCGCCGACATCGACGTGCCGGCGGGTGACATCGGCGTGGGCGGTCGCGAAATCGGCTTCATGTTCGGCCAGTACAAGCGGATCACCAACGAATTCACGGGTGTGCTCACCGGCAAGGGCCTCGAATGGGGCGGCTCGCTGATCCGCACCGAGGCGACGGGCTATGGCGCCGTCTATTTCCTCGCGAACATGCTCGCTGCGAAAGGCCAGGATCTGGTCGGCAAGACCGCCGTTATCTCGGGCTCGGGCAATGTCGCGACGCACGCGGCGGAAAAGATCGTACAGCTTGGCGGCAAGGTGCTGACGCTGTCCGACTCGGGTGGTTTCATCCACGATCCCGACGGCATCAGCCAGGAAAAGATCGATTGGGTGAAGGCGCACAAGACGCACCGCCGCGGCCGGATCGAAGATTATTGCGCCGAGTTCAAGGGCGCGAGCTTTACTGCGGGCAAGACGCCGTGGGGCGTCCCGTGCGACGTCGCGCTCCCGTGCGCGACGCAGAACGAATTGCTCGGTGACGATGCCAAGACGCTGGTCGCGGGCGGCTGTATCGCGGTCAGCGAGGGCGCGAACATGCCGACCAACCTCGACGGCGTGCACGTCTTCAAGCACGCGAAGATCATGTTTGCGCCCGGCAAGGCGGCGAATGCCGGCGGTGTCGCGGTGTCGGGCCTCGAGATGAGCCAGAACAGCGGGCGTCGCAGCTGGAGCGAGGGCGAGCTGCAGCAGATGCTCAAGGACATCATGGACGGCATCCATGCGCGCTGCCTGACCTATGGCGATCAGGGCAATGGCTATATCGATTATGTGAAGGGCGCCAATATCGCGGGTTTCAAGAAAGTTGCCGACGCGATGCTGGCATTCGGGGTAGTGTAAACTTGCGGCCCAAGGCGTAGAAGCGTCGGGGCGGGGAAAAGGGGACTCAGCGATGACGACCGACGCGATTCGTGGACGCGCCGAGCGACCGTGGGCGGCCATAGCGGCCTTCGCGGCGCTGCTGTTCGCGCTCGCGATCGCGGCGATCGTCGCTGCCCCGCCCGCCCGCTCGCAGAGCGAGGCTGGCGGTCGCTACACCGGCGTCGCTTCCTGCGCGGGCTCGACCTGCCACGGCCGGATGGAGGGTGACGGCACAGTCGTCCGCCAGGACGAGCTGATGAAGTGGCAGGAGCCGTCGACCGCCGGCGGCGCGCACAGCCGCGCCTGGGCGGTGCTGTCGAACAGCCGCAGCCAGTTCATCGCGCGCAACCTCGGGATCGGCGATCCCGCCAAGGAGCAGATGTGCCTCGGTTGCCACGCCACCGCGGGCACGGCTCCTGCGGTACCGGCGGAGGATGGCGTTGGCTGCGAATCGTGTCATGGCCCGGCGGGCGGATGGCTTGCGAGCCATTATGCCGGGGTCGGCACCAACGCCGATCCGACCGCGAAATGCGCGACAAGCATCTCGCCAATCTTTCGGCGGGGCTCAAGAAACTCGAAGATCCTGTCGTTCGCGCGGGCGTGTGCGTCGATTGCCACTTCGGTTCGGCCGCCGACGGCCAGTTCGTCACTCACCGCATCATGGCTGCAGGCCATCCGCGGATTTCGTTCGAACTCGACCTCTTCTCCTCGTTGCAGGCGCATCATCAAGAAGATGCCGACTATGGCTGGCGCAAGTTCGGCGCGGCGAACCGGCGCACCGACCATGTCCAGATGTGGGCGATCGGTCAGGCCACCGCGATCGAGCGTAGCCTCGCACTGTTTCAATCGCGGCGCGGGACCGAGGGCATCTTCCCCGAATTCTATTTCCTCGACTGCCACAGCTGTCACCGCCGCATCTTCGACCAGGCAAAACCGGTGCGCACCGGCATCGACAATCCGGGGCGAAACCTGCCCGAAGGCATGCCGCCCTATAATGACGAGAATCTGATCATGCTGTCGGCCGCGGCGCGCATGGCTTCGCCCGCGCTCGCCGACCAACTTGCCGCGCGCACCGCGGCGTTCCACAAGGCGATGGCCGGCGACCGGCAAGCTATGGTGCAGGCGGCGGCGCAACTGTCGCAGACAGTCGCGGCGCTCAAGAGCGCCTTCGCCTCGCGCAGTTTCTCGGGCGCCGATGCCTTTGCGATGGTGGACGCGATTGCGGCCAAGGCGACCGGGGAGCGGCTGACCGATTATTCGGGGTCGCAGCAGGCGGTGATGGGGGTCGATACTTTGCTCAACGCGATGGTGTCTTCGGGGCGCATTACCGTGGGGGCGGCTGCCGGCATTCGCAGCGACATCGACCGCGCCTATGCTGCTGTGAAAGATCCCAATGCTTACAAGCCGACCGAGTTTCAGGCGTCGCTCGGCAGCGCGGTGAGCGCGATCAGGGCGCTGCGATAGGATGATGCAAAACCGGTCCAACCTGTTCCGTTCGGCGGCTTTTGCCGCGACCAGCACGCTGTTGCTCGCCTCGTGCGGCGGCGGAGGCGGGGGTGGCGGCGGCACGCCGACGCCGGCCCCCACGCCGACGCCGACGCCTCCCCCGACGGGTGGGCTTTATACGCCGCCCGCCGCCGAGGCGCTGAGTGTCACCGAGGTGCAGACCATCCTCGCCAATGCCATCGCCGAGGCGCAGGCGCGGGGGTTGCCGTCGGTGATCGCGGTGACCGACCGTGTCGGCAATGTGCTCGGCGTTTTCCGTATGAACGGCGCACGCGCGACCGCGACCACCTCGCCGGCGCCGAACGGCGCGAACATCGACGCCCAGAACGTCACCTTCCCCGCCGAGGGCGGCGCGATCGCGAAGGCGGTCACCGGCGCCTATCTGTCGAGCGGCGGCAACGCCTTTTCGACGCGCACCGCGAGCCAGATCGTGCAGGAGCATTTTCCGCCCGCGCCGACGACGGTCGGGCTTGAAAGCGGGCCCTTGTTCGGGGTGCAGTTCAGCCAGCTGCCGTGCAGCGACCTGTCGTCGCGTTTCGGCGCGGCCGGCGCCGCGGCGCTGATCGGTCCCAAGCGATCGCCGCTCGGCCTCGCCGCCGATCCCGGGGGCCTGCCGCTCTACAAGAATGGCGTGCTCGTCGGCGGCATCGGCGTGATGGGCGACGGCGTCTACGGCAGCGATCCGAACATTCTCAATATCGACAATGATGCCGAGGAGTTCATTGCGCTTGCGGGAACGCGCGGGTTCGAGGCGCCGAGCACGATCACCGCCGACCGCATCACCGTAGACGGCACGAGCCTGCGCTTTTCCGACG
>JACDQN010000306.1 GCA_015657575.1 Sphingopyxis sp. | reverse complement strand
GAAACGTCCGCTCCCCACCCAAAGCGGACATGGGTCAGCGCAGCACGCCTTTTGCCTTCATCGCACGCGCATAGGCATAGAGCGCGATCGCGATGGCCCAGATCACGCCGAGGAACATCAAGACCCCCTCGCCGAACAGCGCCTGATATTCGCTCGCCTGCATCCCGACCTGATAGAGGCTCATCAGCGCAAGGCCGATCAGCGAGACGAGAAAGGCAGTGACGGCATGGCGGTTGCGGAGCAGCAGCAGCAAGGTTCCGGCCATCGCCCCCCAGACGCCGAGCGCCCAACCGATATCCGCCCAGATCGGAAAGGCGTCGACCCACGCGATCTGCTCGGGCTTCAGACCCGAGCTTTCGATGTACCAGGCCGCCTTGGTCTTGAAACCGATATAGTCGGACACCGGGATGCAGTGCCACAGGAACGACAAGATGCCGACGGCCCACAGGTGCCACGGCGTTTTTTGCGCTTCGGTCATTGTCTTCTCCCTCCCCAGAAAGATCAGGCGTAACTACCAGATTTCGCGGCGCTCAGCAATGTAGTGATATAGTCGCGCAATACAGCGATGTTGCGATCGAAATAGCCGATGTCGCGGTAGGTCCGCGCCTGCATCACCGCGCCCTCCATCACCGTCAGCACGAATTCGCCGAGCGCCTTGCAGTCGGTGCCCGGCGGCAGGCGATCGGCGGCCGTGTCGAAGCAGCCCGCGATCGCCGCCGACCAGTTGGTAAAATTCGCCGCCATAAGGTCGCGGACCACCGGGTCGGGCTCGTGGATTTCGAGCGCGAGGCTGCCGATCGGGCAGCCATAGGTGCAGTCGGTAACGATCAGATGGGTGCGATAGCCCGCGAGCAGTGCGAAGACCTTGTCGATCGGATCGTCGACACCTTCCCAATTGGGCGCGAGCAGCATCTCGCCGATCCCATCACGATAGAGTTCGAGCACGCCGACGAGCACGTCCTGCTTGCCGGGGAAGAAATGATAGAGGCTGCCCGAATGAACCTGGCTGCGCGACAAGATGTCGGAGACCGAGGTCGAGAGATATCCCTTCTCCCAGAACAGCTCCATCGCGGTCATCAGGATGCGATTGCGCGTGTCGGCGGCGTTCATGACCTTCCCCTTAGCCCGCACGGTCGTAGGCGGTGCGGAGCCAGCCTGCGACACCGTCGCCGGCGTCCTCGCCCGAGGCGATCCGTACGCGATGCGAGACCATCGCATTCCAGCTTCCCGCGAGTTCGAGCTTTCCCGCCGCCGTCTCGCCCTTGAGCGCAAGACCGATATCGAAGCGGTCCTTCGTCGACGGCTGAAGCAGCGCGAACTGCTTCTTGCGGCGGAGGCTGACATAACCCTTCTTGGGCGCCAATTCGACGTCGCCGCCGAAGCCCTGCACGAGCGCGACAAGCCGGTCGTAGAGCGGCCGCCAATGCGCCTTCGCGCCGTCGAACGCCGCCGCGACAAGCGCATCGTCGTCGTGCGAAGCCGCCGATGAGGCGTTCGCGGCATGGACGATCATATTCGCATAGCCGTGGCCGAGGTCATGTTCGGATTTGAGGTGGTTCACCAGCGCCATATGTCCGGCGATGCCGGTCGCGCGGGCGGCGGCGACCCATTCGTCGAGCCCTTTACCGGTCTTTACCTTCAGATTTGCGCCCATCGTCTCGAATTCGTCGGACATCGTTCATCCTCCTCTTCAAGCAGAGTTGATTGAACATTCAACCAAGCACTTTGTCAAGAGGCTTGGCAAGGAGCGGCGGGGAACCGATATGTGCCCCATGTGTGTCGTCGCCCTCGCCCATCGTGCCCATTCCGATTGGCCGCTGATCCTCGTCGGGAACCGCGACGAATTCCATGCGCGCGCCGCCGCGCCGCTGGCGGAATGGGGAGATGGCAGCGGCCTCGTCGCCGGGCGCGACCTGCAGGCGGACGGGACCTGGCTCGGGGTCCATCGACCCAGCGGCCGCGTCGTGGTCGTCACCAATGTTCGCGGCGCGATGCCCGACCCCGCGAAGGAATCGCGCGGCAAGCTGGTCACCGACATGCTGCGCGGCGATGGGCGCTTTGCCGATCCCGCGGCCGAGGATCTGCCGCGCTTCAACGCGTTTAATCTGTTTGCCGCCGAGAATGGCGCGGCGCGGCTGCTCACCAACCGGCCGTGCCGCTGATCATGCCGCTGGAACCCGGAGTCCAAGTACTCGCCAACGAGCCGGTCGACGCCCCCTGCCCGCGCGCCGAACGGTTGCGGCGCGCGCTGGAAACGGCGGTCGCGGCGGGTGTTGACCCCGACAGCCTGCTCGACGCACTCATGGCTGAAGACGATCCGGCGCTTTTCCTGCGCGGAGAAGTCTATGGCACGCGCGCTTCGACGCTCGTCCTGATGTCGGCGAACGGGGAGGTCAGAATGACCGAGCGCCGATATGAAGCGGGCGGCCGCCCCGCTGGAACGACCGCCCTCGAATTCCGGATCGGTACCCGAAATCTTACTTCGGCGCGAGCACCATCAGCATCTGGCGGCCTTCGGTGCGCGGATGCGCTTCGACCTTTGCGATCTCCGCCGTCATCTCGGCAACGCGCTGGAGCACGTTGAGGCCAAGCTGGGTGTGGCTCATTTCGCGGCCGCGGAAGCGCATGGTCATCTTGACCTTGTCGCCTTCG
>JACDQN010000305.1 GCA_015657575.1 Sphingopyxis sp. | reverse complement strand
TGATCGACACCGGCCGCATGGTGCTGGAGCATCATGGCGAGATCGTCTGCGACATCCCGCTCGCCCCGCTCGCCGACGACGCGCCGCTCTACGACCGTCCGCACCGTTCCGACGCCGAAGCAGCCCGAACTGACCAATGTTCCCGAAACGAGGACGTCGCCGCCGACCTCAAGACGCTGATGGGTACTCCCGACATCGCCAGCCGCCGCTGGATCTGGGAACAATATGACAGCCAGGTCGGCGCCGACACGGTGCAGACCGGCGGCGATGCCGCGCTCGTCCGCATCCACGGCACCAACCGCGCGCTCGCGATGAGCACCGACTGCACCCCGCGCTATTGCTACGCCGACCCGCAAGAGGGCGGCAAGCAGGCGGTCGCCGAGACGTGGCGCAACATCAGTGCGGTCGGCGCGACGCCGCTGGCGATCACCAACTGCCTGAACTTCGCCAACCCGCAGCGTCACGAGATCATGGGGCAGATCGTGGGCTGCCTCGACGGCATGGCAGAGGCGTGCCGCGCGCTCGACTATCCGATCGTCTCGGGCAACGTCAGCCTCTACAATGAATCGAAGGCGACCGGCGGCGGCAGCGCGATCCTGCCCACCCCCGCGATCGGCGGCGTCGGCGTAATCGAGGATCTGAACAAGGCGGTCGGCATCGGCTTCAAGCGCACTGGCGACATCGTGCTCGCGGTCGGGGAGCGTGCGGGGCATTTGGGCCAGTCGGTGTGGCTGCGCGAAATCCATGGCCGCGAGGAAGGCCCGCCGCCGCCGGTGAACCTGCGCTGCGAAAAGCGCACCGGAGACTTCATCCGCGGCGCCATCAACGCCGGCTGGATCACCGCCTGCCACGACGTCTCCGACGGCGGCATCGCGGTCGCGCTCGCCGAAATGGCCCTGAAGTCGAACATTGGCGTGCTGGTCAGCGAAGAACAGCCCTTCGGCATCGCCGAGAGCTTCTTCGGCGAGGACCAGGGCCTGTACCTCGTCACCGTCTGCGACACCTGCCTCGCCGACTTCCTCGACGCCGCGGGCCGCGCCGACGTGCCCGTCGACCCGGTCGGCCGCACGATCAAGGACCGCATCGTCTTCGAACTGCCCGACAGCGACCATCAGGTGACGCTCGCCGAACTGCGCGAAGCGCATGAAGGCTTTTTCCCGAACCTGATGGGCGCCGACGCGGCGCTGGCATAAGCCTCAACCATCCAAAGCCCGTTCGCCCTGAGCTTGTCGAAGGACCGTTCTTTCTTTAGCCGTGGCAAGAAGGACAGTGCTTCGACAAGCTCAGCACGAACGGGTTTGGATGGAAGGTGATGGGCATATGAGCATCCATGTCGGCGTCGGAGGCTGGACCTTCGAACCGTGGCGCGGCCCCTTCTACCCTGCCGGTCTGCCGCAAAAGCGCGAGCTTGAATATGCCGGCCAGCATCTGACCGGGGTCGAGATCAACGGCACTTATTATGGCAGCCAGAAGCCCGAGACCTTCGCCAATTGGGCGGCGTCGGTCCCCGACGGCTTTAAGTTCAGCGTCAAGGCCTCGCGCTTCACCACCAACCGCAAGGTCCTCGCAGAGGGCGCCGCCTCGATCGAGAAATTCCTTACGCAAGGGCTGACCCGGCTCGGCGACCGGCTCGGCCCGATCCACTGGCAGTTCATGGCGACCAAGAAATTCGATCGCGACGATTTCGCAAGCTTCCTCGACCTGCTGCCCGACAGCCAGGACGGCCTCCCGCTGCGCCACGCGATCGAGGTCCGGCACGAAAGCTTCCGCGACCAGGCCTTCGTCAACATGCTCCGCGAACGCAACATGGCGATCGTCTATGCCGACAGCGACGAATTCCCCTGCATCGACGAGCAGACCGCCGATTTCACCTACGCCCGCCTCCAGCGCAGCCAGGAGAATGTCGAGACCGGCTATGACGCCAAGCGCTCGACCATTGGGCCAAGCAAGCCAAGGACTGGGCCAAGGCGACCGCGACGTCTTTCTCTTCTTCATCTCGGGTGCGAAGGTCCGCAATCCCGCCGCCGCGCAGGCGCTGATCGCGCGGCTGTGACGACCGGCTATTCGGGCACCCCGCTCGCGAAGAAATTGTCGCTCAAGGACGGGATGTCGGCATGGTTCCACGCCATGCCGCAAAGCGTCCGCGCGGAGATCGGCGCCATCGCCCTCGACGAACGCGCCGCGCCCGAGGCGGGCCTGCAAGCCGCGCATATCTTCACCACCGAGCGCGCCGAACTCGAACGGCTGCTCACCGACCTCCGCCCACTGATCGACCCGCGGTTCGTCTGGTCAGCTGGCCCAAAAAGGCGTCGAAAGTCCCGACCGACATCACCGAGGACGTCATCCGCACCATCTGCCTGCCGATGGGCTGGGTCGACGTGAAGGTCTGCGCTGTGGACGCGGTGTGGTCGGGCCTCAAACTGATGATCCGCAAAGAGTTGCGCTGATCGACAAGCCCAACGGCGCGCCTATGATAGATCCTCCCCATCGCGAAGCGTTGGGGAGGGGGACCGCGCCCGAAGGGCGTGGTGGAGGGGTCGAGCGTGCCGACAAGCAACCACGCCTACAAGAACGCCAAACGACTCCGCCGCAAAATGTCGTTGCCCGAGGTTCTTCTCTGGCAAATATTGCGCAAGCAACCGGGCTGTATCAAGTTTCGACGCCAGCACCCGATCGGCCGATATGTGCTCGATTTCTATGTGTCGGAACTCAAACTCGCTATCGAGATCGACGGCATAGCCCATGATATGGGCGATCGACCCGCGCGCGATAAAGAACGCGGCCAATGGCTCGAAGCGCAGGGAATAGGCATAGTCCGCATCCTCGCTCAGGACGTCCTTGCCGATCCCAACGCTGTCGCCGATTCCATCGTGCGGTTCTGCACCGAGAGGTAAAACCCCTCCACCACCCGCTTCGCGGGCGGTCCCCCTCCCCATGGCTTCGCCACGGGGAGGATCTATTCGGTCAAACCGCCACGGCTTTCGCCGCGAGGAAATTATACGGGTCGATCCCGCGGCTGCGATACGCGCGGTGCGCTTCCTTGTAGAGCGTCGGCTCGCCGATCCCCAACCGCGCCCGGGCAGCTTCAAGCGGCTCGGCCAGTAGCGAGCGGATGTCCTGCTCGATGATCGCCTTCGACGCCTTGCCGTGACGCTGACCCTGACGGATCGCGCTCATCACCGGCGCGTCGCCCTTGACGCTGCGCTTCAGTTCGAGGCCGCCGGCGTAGGCGATAAAGAAATTGCCGTAATTGCCCGTCTGGCCATAGGTGAAACCAAGTACGCACTGTTCGCCGAGCGCGTCGCGGCCATAGCCGGTGAGGATGTGAAACAGGTCGTGCGTGTCGCGCAGGCGGTTAGCGTACCATTGCACCTGGTCGTCATAGGTCGGGCGGCCCATCTTCTCGGCCTCGGCGACGAGGCCAGCAGCCGACAGCCCTTCGCGGCGCATGAAGGTGACATAGGCGTGGCCTACGGTGCCTTCGGGCAGTTCGTCGATCCAGCCATGATCGTCGAGCATATCGGGCAGATAAGGCTCGCGCTCCATCAGCTTCTTGCCGAAATCGCTTGTCACAAAGGCGCGCGCGTCGTCCATGAAACCCTTGCGCGGCAGATTCTCGAAGATGTGAAAGACCTGTTCGGTGTCTTCCTTGTCCTTGATCAGCTTGCGGAAGTGCGACAGCGCCTTGAACGGGCGAAACTTCGGCATCCGGCGGTCGGGGTGGGCGAAGATGGTCGGGGTCATGGCGGGTCTCTTTCGGCGGACTCTGGCGAATCGTCTGATGCTGCCGAGATAACATTACTGACATAGATGTCAATAGTGAGTTAACGGGCTGGACGGACCACCTCCAACACCGTTACATCTTCATAACACAACATCCGCGATGTGCGCGAAGATAGACAAGTTGCGAAGACCTTCGATCGACAGGGGAACGGTATGAACGGGCAAGCGGCAGCGACGCGCTACGAAAGCCTCGACGCGATCCGCGGCGTCGCGGTGATGGGCATTTTGGCGATGAATATCGTCGCCTTCGCACTGCCCTTCCCCGCCTATGCCAATCCCGCCGCGGGCGGCCCTCCCAGCCATCTCGATCTGGCGACCTGGTTCTTCAACTTCGTGCTGATCGATTCGAAGATGCGCGGGATGTTTTCGATGCTGTTCGGGGCGAGCACATTGCTCGTCATCGAGAGTGCGGCGAACGGCGGGCGAAGCGCCGCAGGGGCGCATTATTCGCGGATGTTCTGGCTGGGCATATTCGGCCTCATCCATTTCTACCTGATCTGGTTCGGCGACATATTGTTCCTCTATGCCGCGTGCGGCCTGCTCATCTTCCTGTTCCGCAACCTATCGGTGAAGGCGCTGCTGATCTGGGCGGGCGCTTTCTTCCTGATCGCGCTCGCGCTGCCGGGCAGCCTCTGGACCATGCTGACGATGGCCGATGCCGGGACGCTCCCTCCCGAGGCAATGGAGGGGATGAAGCAGGCGCTCGCCGACATGAACAACGACATGGGTCCGGGCACAGCGACCTACGCCAAGGATATCGCGATCTATCTGGGCAGCTATGCCGGCATCGTCGGACATCGTACGGGCGAGATGGGAAGCGACCCCATTTTCTTCCTCACCATGTTCTCATGGGAGACGATCGGGCTGATGCTCATCGGAATGGCATTGTTCAAATCGGACATGCTGACCGGCGGGTGGGAGCCGACACGCTATCGTAAATGGGCGGTCGCCTGCTTCCTTATCGGAATCCCGCCGCTGGTGGCCCTGGCCTTCTACCAGATCAACAACGGCTTCAGCGCAATCTCGGTCTTCGGTGCGACGATCGTCTGGTCGATTCCATTCGACACGCTGCTGACGGTCGGCTGGGCGTCGCTGATCATGCTGCTGATCAAGACCGCCGCCAGCGCCGCTACGCGTGCCCGGCTCGCCGCGACGGGGCGGATGGCGTTCACCAATTACCTCACCACTTCGATCGTGATGACGACGGTCTTCTATGGCTATGGGCTGGGGCTGTTCGGCAGCATCGCCCGCCTGCTGCTTTATCTTTTCTGCTTCGGCATGTGGGCCGCGATGCTGCTGTGGTCGAAACCGTGGCTCGAACGCTTCCAATATGGGCCGCTCGAATGGCTGTGGCGCAGCCTGTCGCGCTGGCAGCTACAACCGATGCGAAAGTAGCAGCGACTCAGTAGCCGACGGCGCGATCGAGGCCGCCGGTGCGGCGCTGGACGAGCGGATTGGCCTCGCGTTCGAGTATGGTCAGCGTTTCTTCGAACAGCGGGCGCAGCGTCACGACGCGCGGCAGATATTCCTCGGGACTGACCTGCGCCTCGACGCAGTGACGGCCGAACATTTCGATATCCTCGGCCAGCGTGCCAAGCCTTTCGGCTCCGAATTGGCGGGCTTCGCTCTTGAGCGTGTGCGCGGGCATCACCAGCCCGCGGGCGTCGCGGGCGCGCATGGCTTCCTCGATCGCGGCAACCGATTTGGTGCCGTCCTCGCGGAAATAGCCCAATATGCGCACGAAGGCGGCGCCCAACTGGGCGCGCGTCGCGCGAAATTCATCCCAATCGACCAGGATCTCGTCCAATTTGCGTCCCTCGGTGTTCAATATGGTCCTTGGTCCCGAGGCGACCATGCCGAAAGTCGGTAAAAAAGAGGTTACGGCGTCGGCACCCAAGGCGGAGATCGCCCCAAAACGGGTCAGTCGCGGCGTACCCGCCAGCGCGCCGCGCCGGCCGAGACGGCGTCGCCTTCGATCCGCCAGCCATGCTCGTCCGCCAGCGCAGCGACTTCGCGCCCTGCCTGCGGGTCGTCGGCGATCAGCACAACGTCGCGCGCCGCGCGCATCGCCTTCGCCAATCGCAGCGCCGGCCAGGGGCAGCGCATTCCGCGCGCATCGACGACGAGCGAAGCCGCTTCACTCGTCATAGGGGTTGCGCGAGTTGCGGAAATTGAGGCGCACGGGCACACCCTGAAAACCCAATTCCTTGCGCATGCCGTTGACCAGATAGCGTTCGTAGCTGCCCGGTAGTGCGTCGGTACGCGAGCCGAAGACGACGAAGGTCGGCGGCCGTGTGCGCGCCTGCGTGATATAGCGCAGCTTGATGCGCTTGCCCCCAGGGGCGGGCGGCGGATTCGTTTCCACCGCGCCCTCGAACCAGCGGTTGAGCCGCGCGGTCGATACGCGGTTGGTCCAGATCGCGCGCTGTTCGAACGCGACGCGGACGAGCGTGTCGATTCCCTTGCCCGTCGCGCCCGAGATGCTGAGCACCGGCACACCCTTCACCTGGCTGAGCCCGTCGTCGAGCGCGGTGCGCACGCCGTTGAACAGCGACGAGGGATCCTCTGCGATGTCCCATTTGTTGAGCGCGACGATCAGCGCGCGGCCTTCCTGCAGCACCTTGTCGGCAATGCGCAGGTCCTGCGCCTCGAGGCCTTTCGTCGCGTCGAGCAGCAGCACGACGACCTCGGCGAAATCGACCGCGTGGAGCGCGTCAGCGACCGACAGTTTCTCGAGCTTGTCGACCACCTTGGCGCGCTTGCGCATCCCCGCGGTGTCGAACAGCTGGATCTCGTGGACCTCGCCGTCCTTTTCCCATTGCCAATCGACGCGGATCGAATCGCGCGTGATGCCCGCTTCGGGACCCGTAATCAGGCGATCCTCGCCGATCATGCGGTTGATGAGGGTGGACTTGCCCGCATTCGGTCGGCCGACGATCGCCAGCTTCATCGGGCCAAGCGGCGCGTCCTCATCCTCTTCGCCTTCGACAGGTAGAGGAAAGGCTTCGGCTTCGGCCGCGTCATAGGCCTCGACGATCGGACGCAGCGCGTCGAACAGTTCAACCATGCCTTCGCCATGCTCCGCGCTGAGCGGGATCGGATTGTCGAAGCCGAGCGAATAGCTCTCCATCAGGCCGTTTTCGCCCTGTTTCCCCTCGGCCTTGTTGACGAGGAGGATGATCGGCGTGTCCTCGCTGCGCAGCCAGCGCGCGATTTCCTCGTCGAGCGGGGTCACCCCGGCGCGGCCGTCGATCATGAACAAGGCGGCATCGGCCTCGCGCACCGCCTTTTCGGTCTGCACGCGCATCCGGCCGGGGAGCGTCGCCGCGTCATAATCTTCGAAGCCCGCCGTATCAACGATGGTGAATTTGAGGCCGAGCAGTTCGCCGTCACCTTCACGCCGGTCGCGCGTCACCCCGGGCTGGTCGTCGACGAGCGCAAGGCGCTTGCCGACCAGCCGGTTGAACAGCGTCGATTTGCCGACATTGGGCCGGCCGACAATGGCGATCGTCGCGAATCGCGACATGAGGCTTAATCCCTGTTGTTACGCCGGGCCGCCCCGGCCCGGACGCTTGTCAGCGCCAGGCCGTAAGGCGGCCGTCATCGGCCAGAATATACAAAATATTGTTCGCGACCACCGGCGACTGCGACAGCGGCGATTTGAACTCGGTGGTGCCGAGCAGGCTGCCGTCGGTCGGCGAGAATTCCTGCAACTGACCTTCGCTGTTCACCGCGATCAGGCGCCCGCCCGCAAGGATCGGCCCGGTCCAGCGGATCGGGTCTTTCTTCTTGCGCTCGGTTTCGACCCGGAAACGCGCGAGCTGCTGGAGCCAGCGCACTTTGCCGGTGCCGCGCGACACGCAGAGCAGCTTGCCGTCGTCGGTCATCGCATAGACCCACTCGCCGACGACATAGGGTGTTGAAATGCCCGCGATCGAGATTTCCCAGCTGCGCTGACCGGTGACGAGTTCATAGCTCGCCATGCGGCCGCCCTGACCGAGCGCAAAGACGCGGCCGCGGTCGATCACCGGGTCGGCATCGACATCGGTGAGCGTCGAGACGGAGAGCGCCATCGAGGTGCGCGCGAGCGCATCTTCCCACAGGTCGCGGCCGTTTTCGTAACGATAAGCCTGAACCTCGCCCGACGAGAAGCCAGCGACGATCGTGCCCTGGCCCGCGGCGGGCGAGCCCGCGCCGAAGATGCTGCCGGCTTCGAGCGACGCGGTCGCCTGCCACAGCACCGCACCATTGGCGGCGTTGAGCGCGATGATCTGATTGTCCTGGCTGACGACATAGACGCCGCCGAAGGCAATCGTCGGGGCGCCGCGCAGCGGCCCCGCAGGCTTCACCTTCCACAGCACCGCGCCGTCGGCGGCGTTGAGCGCGGCGACATCGCCAGCACCGCTGGTCGCATAGACGACACTGCCGTCGATCCCAGCGCCGCCGCCGAAGAGCGAATTCTTGAAATCCTTGCCCGTGCTGCCGATCGCTGCGCTCCAAAGCTTCGCGCCGGTGTCGGCGGCGAAGGCGGTGACGACCGCATCGGTGTCTACGACGACCAGTCGGTTGTCGGCGATGACTGGCGAAGCGGCGAGACGCTGCTTGTTGTTGCTGCCGGCAACATTGGCCTGCCACAGCTGGCTGCGCGTCGCACCAAGGGCCGGGTGGCCCATCGATTTCGACGCGTTGCCGCCCGATTGCGACCAAGCCGCATTGACCTCCGCGGGCGGGAGGAGAACCTCGATCGCGGCGGTCGCCGGATCGACCTTGATGCTGTTGTCGTTCGACAGGATCGACACGCGTTCGCCCACCGTCGGCGTCTTCGGACCGCCATCGCCCTTGAACACGCCGCAACCGGCAAGCGGAAGCGCGAACAGCGCGGCGGCACAGGCAAGATGATGCTTCTTCAGCATGTTATTCGGCTTCCTCACTTTGCGGCGGCCGTCGCTTCGCGTCCGGCGCTGCCTTTCTGGTCCTGAGCGGCGCTGGCGGCCGCGCGATCCTCGACCGCATCGACGCCGAGCATGCCCGCCATCTGGACGGTGCGCGACTGGAGCGACTTCGGCAGATCCTTGATCTTCGCTATGCGTCCATAAAGCGCGCCGGCCCGATCGTCCTGGCCGAGCTGATAATAAGCGACAGCGCTGAGTTCGGCGGCGCTGGCGAACCAGCTCGACGCGGGATCCTTGGCATCGACCATCGGCTTCATTCGCGCGATCACGACCTCGGGCTTCAGCGTATCGAATTCAAACGCGGTCTGGCGGATCAGCGCGAGGTCGCGCAGCGCCGGATCGAGCTTCGTGTCGCCGGCAACGGTCGCCATCAACGCCGCGGCGCCCTTCAGGTCGCCGGCCTGTGCCTTCATATTCGCCTGTTGGAAGAAGGCGGCGGCGCGGTAGCTCGCATCGTCGCCGGTCTCGAGCTGCTTGAGCGCAGCGGTCGCGGCCTGCGGCTGCCCGGTCTTCAGCTTGTCGAGCGCGGCGACGAGTTCCTCGCCCTTTTCGCCGCGCGCCGTATCCTGCTGGTGGTTCCAGAACAGATAGCCGCCGAAGGCGAGCAGCGCCGCGAGCACGCCACCGACGATCCAGCGTCCATAGCGCTGCATGACATTATCGAGCCGGTCCTTGCGGACGGCTTCGTCGACTTCCTGCAACAGCGCGGCATCGTTCGTCGGGCTCAGGGCCAATCAAACCTCCATAAACTCACTATCGGCACCGAGCATCAGCATAGAGCCGGTCGCTTCCTTAGCGACGGCACCGAAAAAGGCCAAGCGATTCACTTTGCGCGGATCGCCGAGCCTTCAACCTTCGTAGATCTGATCCCCGGTCGGGAATGAACGGGACCTGACCTGGTCGGCATAATCCTTGACGGCGCTTTCGACCTCGCCCGCCATATTGCCGAAACGCTTCACGAATTTGGGCACGCGTTCGAACATGCCGAGCATGTCGTCGGTGACGAGCACCTGACCGTCGCACTGCGCCGAAGCGCCGATACCGATCGTCGGACAGGCGACCTTGTTCGTGATCTCGATCGCGATCGATTCGAGCACGCCTTCGATGACGATCGAGAAAGCGCCGGCCTGCGCGACGGCGACCGCATCCTCGACGATCGAGCGGGCTTCCTCCTCGCTCTTGCCGCGGACGCCGTAGCCGCCGAGGATGTTCACCGCCTGCGGGGTGAGGCCGACATGGCCCATCACCGGAATGCCCCGCTGCGTCAGAAATTCTATCGTCGGGGCGAGCACCTTGCCGCCCTCGACCTTGACCGCCGCCGCGCCGGTTTCCTTGAGCAGCCGCGCGGCATTGTCGAACGCCTGCTGAGGGCTGCCCTCATAGCTGCCGAAGGGCATGTCGACGATCACTGCGGCATGATAGCTGCCGCGCACGACCGCGGCGCCGTGGAGGGCCATCATGTCCATGGTGACGCCGACGGTGTGCGGTAGGCCGTAGATCACCTGCGCCAGCGAATCGCCGACGAGCAGCATGTCGCAATGCGGGTCGAGCAGCTGCGCCATGCGCACCGTATAGGCTGTCAGCATCACGATCGGCTCGCCGCCCTTGCGCTGGCGGATGCGCGGCACCGTCAGGCGCTTCATCGGCTGCGGCGTCGGATTCGCGCGGCTGGTCGAGGTGTCGAGGGTGAGTGTCTTGGGGATGGTGGACATGGCGCGGGGGCTTAGCGGCTAAAGCCGCCTCGCGAAAGGCGGAAGCCCGACGATGTTATGATGAGTTGACTCAATGTTAAAAATATTCGACATAGAGTTCGAATCACATGACATGGAGTCCGACGATGGCGTTTCGCGAAAAAATCCACTGGGTGACGCTGATGACGATGATTCTGGCCTTTGGCTGGTATTTCTTCGCTTATCCGTGGCAGATCGTCGGAAGTCCCGCCGGCGTGACGACGACCGCCGGCATGCTGGTCCCCGTGACCATCGCGATCATCGTCATGATGACGCTTGCCACCGCCTTCCTCGCGATCCGCAACCCGCGCGAGGTCGATACGCGCGAGGATGAACGCGACCGCAGTTTCCACAGGCGCGGCACGCATTATGCCTATTACCCGCTGGTCGTCGGCATCTGGATCAATATTTTCCTGATTTTCTGGGGCATCGGGCAGGCACAGCAGCTGAACCTGATGATCGCGACGCTGGTCGTCGCCGAGATCGTGCGGATCGGCACCCAGCTCTACCTGTATCGCCGGGGCGCCTGACCATGCCCGCGATCCTCGAATCCGCGCGGCAGCTTGCCGGCGCCGACACCGGAGACCTGTCGATGACCTTCCGTGAAAAGACCGCCTGGCTGAACGTCATAGCGATGATCGCCGCCTACACCGTCTATTTCGGGCTGCTGCTTTCCGGACATCCCGCCGGACGCGACGTGTTTCCGATGCTGTGGCTGTTCGGCGCGATCGCCGTGGCGCACGCCGTCACCGTGATCGTCGGCACCGTCATCCTGTCCGCGCAGGCGCCAAAGTCGGAGCGCGTGCGCGCCGACGAGCGCGACCGCGCGATCGCCGGCGGGGCGGCAACCACCGCTTATTATGTGCTGCTGGTCGGGATGATGGTCGTCGGTGTCTATATGCCCTTCGTCGACGGCGGCGTGCGGCTGGCGAACTGCGGCCTGTTCGCGATCGTCGCCGCCGAACTGGTGAACAGCATCGTCGTCCTGCTCAGCTACCGGCGAGGGTGGCATGGCTAAGCCGCCCTTCACCAACGACATCCGCACGCTGCGCTTTCTGGCGGGCGAGATGACGCAGGGCGATCTCGGCGACCGCGTCGGCGTCACGCGTCAGACGATCGCGGCGATCGAACAGGGTAAATATTCGCCGTCGCTCGAGGTCGCATTCCGCATCGCGCGCTGCTTCGACAAGCCGCTCGAGGCGGTGTTCCAGTGGAGCGACGACGCCGATTGAGACCGCGCGGCCGCGCCGGCCCGGCATCGCCTCTCCCCGGGGCCGATGCCGGGCCGATCATGGACGCGCACCGCGCGGCCGATCAGGCGGCGCTGAGCGCGGCGAGTTGTTCGTCGGTCAGCGCGAGGTCGAGGCTTCCAAGCAGTTCGTCGAGCTGCGCCACCGTCGTCGCGCTGGCGATCGGCGCGGTGACGCCGGGCTGGCGCGCGACCCAGGCGAGCGCGATCTGCGACAGGGTGGCGCCGGTTTCGGCGGCGATCGCATCCATGACCGCGAGCACGGCGGGGCCGCGGCCCTCCATATAGGGTTTGACGCGGGCGCCGCGCGGGCTTTTGCCAAGGTCGTCGGCGCTCCGGTATTTGCCCGACAGATAGCCCGACGCGAGGCTGAAATAGGTGACGACGCCGAGATCCTGATCGATGCAGAGCTGTTGCAGCGCGCCCTGATATTGGTCGCGGTCGAGCAGGTTCAGTTCGGGCTGGACCACCGTGTAGCGCGGCAGGCCCCGCGCGTCCGACACGCGCAGCGCCTCGGCCAGCCGGTCGGCCGAATAGTTGGACGCGCCGATCGTGCGGACGATGCCCGCATCGACGAGTTCGCCGAACGCGCCGAGCACTTCGTCCAGCGGAACGTCGGGATCGTCCTTGTGCGCGAGATAAAGGTCGATGGTGTCGGTGCCCAGCCGGTCGAGCGACCCCTGCGCCGCCGCGCGGATGCTGTCGGGCCGCAGGCCGCCGGGCATCATGCCGACCTTGGTCGCGATCAATATCTTGTCGCGCGCGCCGCTTGCCTTCAGCCATTCGCCCATCATGCGTTCGGACTCGCCGCCCTTGTGGCCGGGGACCCACGCCGAATAGACGTCGGCGGTGTCGATCATGCCGCCGCCATGCTCGACGAAGCGGTCGAGCACGGCAAAGCTCGCCGCGCGGTCGGCGGTCATCCCGAAAACATTGCCGCCGAGGACGAAGGGTTCGATCGACAGGCCGCTCTGGCCCAGTGCCTTGGTCGTCATTTCGCGGATCCCTTCTTCACCGTAGCGACGGCTTCGCGCGGGTTGTCGCTGAACAGCCCGTCGATTCCCGTCGCGAGATAGGCGTCGATCTCGGCGCCGAGGTCGCCATGCCCCGCAGGGTTGATCCCGCCCTTGTCGCCGAGCGGGAGGAAATAATTTTCGCGGCGGAAGGTCCAGGGATGGACTTTGAGCCCGGCGGCGTGCGCATCGCGCACGAGGCTGGTCGGATCGCCGAGCGTGCCCAGCGCACGGCGCGGGATGATCAGTTCCTTATAGGGACCGATGCCGTCGGCGTAGGCGGCGATCGCTTTCAGCCCCGCGGGCGACGCCATGGCGGCATAGCTGGTACCGGGCGCGTCGGCAGGACCGCCCTCGCCGTCGATCAGCTGGATCAGCGGCAGGTCGCTCTTTGCGCGCAGGGCCTTGAGATTGCCGACCTCGAAGCTCTGGATGAAGACCGGAGCCGTCCGGCCGCGATAACCGAAGCGGTCGAGCAGCGCGAGCAGCGGCGCCTCGTGCGGCAGGCCGATCGCGGTGAAATAGCTGGGATGCTTGGTTTCGGGATAGACGCCGACGGGGATTTTGCGGCCCTGGTTCGCCTGCGCGAGAAAGGTCAGGATTTCCTCGAAGGTCGGGATGTCATACTGGCCGTCATAATCGGTCGAGCGCAGCTTGGGCAGCCGTTCGCGCGCGCGCAGCGTCTTCAGTTCGGCAAGCGTGAAATCCTCGGTAAACCAGCCGGTGACCTGTACGCCATCGATCGTCTTGGTCGCCTTGCGCGACGCGAACTCGGGATGCGCCGCGACATCGGTGGTTTCCGAAATTTCATTCTCGTGCCGCGCGACGAGAATGCCGTCCTTGGTCAGTACCAGATCGGGCTCGATATAGTCGGCCCCCAGCTCGATCGCGAGGCGATAGCTTGCGAGCGTATGTTCGGGACGTTCGCCCGAGGCACCGCGGTGCGCGATGACGATCGGCGGCCCGCCGCCCAGCGTGGGCTGCGCCACCACCTCGTCAGCCGAACAGCCGGTGGGCAGCATCAGCGCCAGCAAGGCCGCGCACAGGCGCTTCATGCCGCAAAGCGGGCTTGCCAGTCGTCGGCGGAAAAGCCGACGCTCACGCCGTCCGGGCCCTCGACCACCGGACGCCGGATCATCGCGGGCTGGTCGAGCATCAGCGCCTTCGCCGATGCGGCGTCGAGCCCATCCTTTTGCACGTCGGGCAGCTTGCGGAAGGTCGTACCGCTCTTGTTGAGCAGTTTCTCCCAGCCGAGCGCGTCGATCCAGCCCTGCAGCCGCGCAGCATCGAGCCCATCCTTGCGAAAGTCGTGAAAGCGATGGGCAATGTCCCGCTCATCGAGCCAGCGCCGCGCCTTTTTCACCGTGTCGCAGTTCGGAATGCCATAGAGTATCAGTGTCATGCGCCTCGCGTAGGTCTCGCCCGTTACAAATTGGAGGCAGCAACCTAGGACACGGGCGCCCGGTCGGCAATGCG
>JACDQN010000035.1 GCA_015657575.1 Sphingopyxis sp. | reverse complement strand
TCGCGGCGATGAACCCGTGCCGCTGCGGCCATCTCGGCGATCCGGCCCTCGCCTGCAGCCGCGCGCCGCGCTGCGCCGCCGATTATCAGGCGAAGCTGTCGGGGCCTTTGCTCGACCGCATCGACCTGCATGTCGAGGTCGAGGCGGTGCGCGCCGCCGATCTCGTCCTGCCGCCACCTGCCGAAGGAAGCGCTGCGGTGGCGGCGCGTGTCGCGGCGGCGCGCGACGTGCAGACCGCGCGCTATGCGGGGTACAAGGCGCGCACCAATGCCGAGATCGACGGCGAACTGCTCGACGCGGTCGCGACCCCCGACGAAGCGGGGCGCACACTGCTCGCGCAGGCGGCCGAGGCGATGCGGCTTTCGGCGCGCGGCTATACGCGTATGCTGCGCGTCGCGCGCACGATCGCCGACCTCGCCGGGGCGGAGACGATCGGTCGCATCCACATCGCCGAAGCCTTGAGCTACCGGCGCCAGGCACCGCGGAATTGACGAGCATGGACGACATCATCTTCGACGCCGAGATCATCGAGTGGCGCGGGCCGGCGCCCTATCTCTTTGCGGCGGTGCCCGACGATCATGTCGGCGCGATCCGTTATGCGGCGCTGACCGAAAGCTATGGCTGGGGCGTCGTTCCGGTGGTTGCGCGCATCGGCGCGACGCTGTTCGCCACTTCGCTGTTTCCGCGCGACGGCGGCTATCTGCTGCCCGTCAAGGTCGCGGTGCAGAAAACCGAGGGGGTGGGGCGCGGCGACCGGGTCGGGGTGCGCCTGCGCGTCGGGCGCTAGCGCGACCGACCGGTTCCGTTTCCGGGGCGCCTTCGTCACGGCTGGGCAAGGGGGCGGGAGAGAGACTCGGGTCCCCCCCGGTCATGACGGTAAAGATTTTCCAAGAATTTGGTGCCATAGGGGGCGCATGATGGGGGGGACGCCATCTTTGGAGGTTGCTGCGCGTCCGGCTGTTGCCCGGACTGGTGCTGCTCGCGCTCGCGCTGCTGGCGGGCCGGCCCATGCCCGAACGCTCCAGGCCGATCGGGGACTGTGCCATGCGGCGAGCGGCCTGCTTACCCCCGACGCACATCTTTCGACGCTGCGCTTTTCGTGCGGCGGGACGATCGAGGGCTATCATCGTGCGAGCCTGTGGCTGCAGACCGACCGTCCGGTTTCGCGCAGCGACCTTGTGCTGATGGTGCATCAGACGCGCTTCGACCGGCTCGCTGTCGGCTTCACCTATGTCGATGGACAGACGCGCTGGCAGGAGGTGCGGCAGGGCGATTACGGATCGCATTGGCGCGCGGGCGGGCAGATCCTGTTCGAGGCGCCCGAGCGGTCGGTTCCACTTTCCAGCGTCACGATGCGCTTCGACCGCCTTGCGAGCCTGGGTTTGTTGCGCGCGCGGCTGATCCCCCGAACCGATGCCGTCGTCCAGTCGACGGGCATGGCGGTCGGAGTGGGCGCCGCGCTGACGCTGCTGCTGGTGAGCGGCATCTACAGCCTGTCGCTCGCGGTCGCGGTGCGCCGATCCTATCTCGCGTGGCAGGCGGGCTGGTCGGCGGTGATGCTGTTGTGGGGTGCGGTCTGGTCGCAGGCGCATCTCGGAATCTTTCCTAGCCTCGCGGGGACATGGTCGGCGCAGATCGCAACGTTCCTCGCCTGTTCGGCGATCGCAATCGCGACGGCGAGCGCGGTGCTCGCGGTCGAACGCGGGCTCGTATCAGCGCGGCTGCGCGTCGCGGCGCTGGTGCTGGGTGCGGTCGTCGGCGTCGTCGGGGTGCCGTTGGCGCTGATCCGCAGCGAAAGCCTGGCACAATGGGGCGACGTGCTCGGATTGATCGTGATCGCCGACCTGATCGCGGTCGCCGCCTATCTGGCGCTTGCCTGGCGACGCGGATCGGTGGAGGCGCGCGATTTCCTTGCAGCGTGGTGCCTGCCGATGGCGGTACTCGCCTTCATCCATATCGTCGATGTCGACGACAGCGCGTGGGGCGGCGGGTCGAAGCTGCTCGTCCTGCTCGCCGCGACCTGGCAGGCGCTGTGGCTGTCGGCGTCGGCAACGCGGCGGCTCGCGCTGCTCCGCGTCGAGCGCGACCGCGCGCGCAGCGCCGAGGCGCAGGCGCACGAACTGGCGCGGCGCGATCCGCTGACCGCGCTGCCCAACCGGCGCGGTTTTATCGAGAGTGTCACGCCGCTGCTCGAACGCGCGCGCGCCGACAGCCTGCCCGCGGCGCTGCTGCTGGTCGACATCGACCGGTTCAAATCGATCAACGACATCCACGGGCACGAGGCGGGCGACGCGGTGCTATGCGGTATCGGGCGCCGGATCGCGCGCTGGGAGGGGCCGATGTGCACCGTCGCGCGGCTGGGGCGGCGAGGAGTTCGGCTTGCTGACGATCGGCATGGACGGGCTTGTGCTCAGCCGCTTTGCCGAGAGCATCCGCAGCGAGATCGCCGCCTGCGACCATCGCGCAGCGGTGGGCGAGCGGCCGGTGACGGCGAGCGTCGGCGTCGCCGAAGTGCGCCCCGCGTGCGATTTCCAGCAGCTTTACCGGCTGGCTGACGAAGCGCTGTACGACGCCAAGCGCGGCGGGCGGAACAAGGTGGTCGTCCAGCGACGCCATGGAAGCGCGGGCCCGCCGGTGGACCGCGAGGTGGCGGTTACGGGACATTGAAGGCGATGCGGCCGCAGGCAGGCTGTGCGGTCGGTGGCGGTGTTGGGGTGGGGAGCGGACGTTTCCCTGTTCCAAAGTTCAGGAAAGTTCAGCCTTGTGGAGCGTGCGGTTTGGGCCGGAGCCTATGCTGGCTCGCTGGACAGCGAGGGTTGTCATCTACCGAGTGAAAGAGCCGTGGAAAGGCTGGCATGTCCGGATAATGTAGGAAAGCGGTTTCTGCATGTCGGATTTGGGG
>JACDQN010000304.1 GCA_015657575.1 Sphingopyxis sp. | reverse complement strand
TTCATGGTCGAGATGGTCGAGACCGCGGCGATCCTCGCGCAGGCGACGCCGCAAAGCTTCGTCATCCTCGACGAGGTCGGGCGCGGCACCTCGACCTACGACGGGCTCGCGCTCGCCTGGTCGGTGGTCGAGGCGGTGCACGAAGTGAACAAGTGCCGCTGCCTCTTCGCGACGCACTATCACGAGCTGACGCGCCTCGCCGAAACGCTGACCGCGCTGTCGCTCCATCATGTCCGCGCGCGCGAATGGCAGGGCGATCTGGTGCTGCTTCACGAGGTTGCCGAGGGCCCCGCCGACCGCAGCTACGGCCTCGCCGTCGCGCGCCTCGCGGGCGTCCCCGCGGGCGTCGTGAAGCGCGCCGAGGCGGTGCTCGCCAAGCTCGAGGCGGGGCGCGAGAAAACCGGCGGGCTCGCCGCGGGTCTCGACGACCTGCCGCTTTTCGCCGCGACGCTGGCGGAGGCTCCGGCCGAGGCTCGCGACGCTCTGCGCGAAGCGCTCGGCGCGATCGATCCCGATGCGCTCGCGCCGCGCGAGGCGCTGGAGGCGCTCTATCAGCTCAAAAAGCTGCTGGTCGACGAAAGATGAGCGACCTGTTCGACAATCTCGACGACCGCCGCGCGATCATCGATCGCCGTGCGCTGTCAGGTCGGCTCGACGACATTGCCGACGAAACGCACGACACCGGCAAGCGCCGCCGTGCGATGGTCGACTTGCTCAAGGGAGCGCTCGAAACGGGGCGCGCCGAGATCGACCGCCGCCTGCTGGACCGCCCCTCGTCGGGGCGGGTTGCCGCCAGTGCGACAGCGTTCCTGATCGACCAGATCGTCCGTCTCAGCCATGATTTCACGATCGAGCATCTCTATCCCTCGGGCAATCGCTCGGCGGGAGAGCGGATCACGCTGATCGCCGTCGGTGGCTACGGGCGCGGCGAGATGGCGCCGTTCAGCGACATCGACATCGGTTTCCTGACCCCGTTCAAGCAGACGAGCTGGACCGAACAGGTCATCGAGGCGCAGCTTTATACCTTGTGGGATCTCGGGTTGAAGGTCGGCCATTCGTCGCGTTCGATCGACGAGATGATCCGCGCCGCGAAAGAGGATCTGACGATCCGCACCGCGCTGCTCGAAGCGCGCTTCATCTGGGGCGACCGCGCGCTCTACGATCAGGCCGCCGCACGCTTCGATGCGGAGGTTGTCGCCGGCAATGCCCGGGCCTTTGTTGCCGAAAAGCTTGCCGAACGCGACGAGCGGCACAAGCGCATGGGCGACTCGCGCTATGTCGTCGAACCCAATGTGAAGGAAGGGAAGGGGGGCTTGCGCGATCTCCACACGCTCTTCTGGATCGGCAAGTTCATCCACCGCGTCCGCACCGTTCCCGAACTGGTCGACGCAGGGCTGCTGAGCGCGCGCGAACTTCGCCAGTTCGCGCGCGCCGAAAATTTCCTGCTCGCCGTTCGCTGCCATCTGCACACGCTGGCCGGCCGCGCCGAGGACCGGCTGACCTTCGACTTTCAGCGCGAGATCGCGCAGCGCATGCATTTCGCCGAACGGCCGGGCAAAAGCGCGGTCGAACGCTTCATGCAGCTCTATTTCCTCCACGCCAAAAGCGTCGGCGACATCACCGGCACCTTCCTCGCACATCTCGACGAGCAGATGGCGGCGCGCGGGCGGCGCTTCCTGCCGACGCTCCGGCGCCGGCCGGGGAAGCTCAACGGCTTTGTGCTCGACCGCGGCCGGCTCGCGTTGCCCACCGACGATTTCTTCCAGAAGGATCCCGTGCGGCTGGTCGAGATTTTCGCGCTCGCCGACAAGCATGGCCTCGAAATCCACCCCCAGGCGATGCGGCAGGCGCGCCACGACGCCAAGCTGATCGAGACGCAGGCTATTCGCCGCAAACCGCGCGCGAACGAGCTGTTCCTCGACGTGCTGACCAGCCCGCGCGATCCCGAAACGGTGCTGCGCTGGATGAACGAGGCGGGGGTGTTCGGCCGCTTCGTCCCCGACTTCGGCCGCGTCGTCGCGCAGATGCAGTTCGACATGTATCATCATTA
>JACDQN010000303.1 GCA_015657575.1 Sphingopyxis sp. | reverse complement strand
CCGCAGCGGCACGGGTTCATCGCCGCGACGAGCTGGACGCGCGCCGGGAAGGTGACATGCGCATTGGCGCGCGCGACGCTGACCTCGCCGGTCTCGAGCGGCTGGCGCAGCGAATCGAGCACGCTGCGCTGGAATTCGGGCAGCTCGTCGAGGAAGAGCACACCCAGATGCGCGAGGCTGACCTCGCCGGGCCGCACGCGCAGCCCGCCGCCGACGAGCGCGGGCATCGACGCCGAATGATGCGGCGCGCGAAACGGTCGCGCACGGGCGAGACGCCCGCCGTCGAGCGTCCCGGCCACCGACGCGATCATCGACACTTCGAGCGCCTCGGCGGGCGTCAGATCGGGAAGGATCCCCGGCATGCACGCCGCCATCAGCGATTTGCCCGCGCCCGGCGGGCCGCAGAGCATCAGATTATGCGCTCCCGCCGCCGCGATCTCGAGCGCGCGCTTCGCCGTCTCCTGCCCCTTGACCTGAGCCAGGTCGGCGGCGCGCGCCGGCGCCTCGACTTCGCCCGGGACCGGCGGCGCGAGCGGGGCATGACCTTTGAAATGTCCGAGCAGCGACAGCAGGTCGGGCGTGCCGAGCACCTCGACATGGCCCGCCCACGCCGCCTCCGGCCCCTGCGCCGCAGGACAGATGAGCCCGCGCTCGACGCTGCCGGCATGAATGGCCGCAAGCAGCACACCGGGCGAAGCCGCAACGCGCCCGTCGAGGCCGAGCTCGCCGACGACGACATAGCTCGCCAGCGTCTCGGCATCGATCACCCCCATCGCACCGAGCAGCGCGAGCGCGATCGGCAAGTCGTAGTGCGATCCCTCCTTGGGCAGATCGGCGGGCGACAGGTTCACCGTGATCACCTTCGGCGGCAGCGACAACCCGATCGCGGCGATTGCCGCGCGCACGCGCTCGCGGCTTTCGCCGACCGCCTTGTCGGGCAATCCCACGACGACGAAGCGCGGGACGCCGGGCGTGATCTGGCACTGCACCTCGACCCCGCGCGCATCGATGCCGAGATAGGCGACGGTTGAAACGATCGCGACCATGATCCCCCTTTGTTCCTACATCTTTCTTAGGCCCGGTATCGGGCGGGTCGAGTCAATTTAGCGCCGCCTTGGCGCAATCTGTCGCAGGTGGTTTGACAACATACCAACTGGTCGGTATGTCGATTCGCATGACCACGGCTCGTCCCTCCTCACCGCCCAAGGCCCGCGCCCCGCGGGCAGCGCACGCGCCGCCCTGATCGCCGCGGCGCACGCAACCGTGCGCAAGCAGGGCTATGCCGCGACCAGTGTCGATGAGATTTGCGCGGTCGCGGGCGTCACCAAGGGCGCCTTCTTTCATCATTTCGAATCGAAGGAAGCGCTGGGGGTTGCAGCCGCCGAAGGCTGGACCGAACGCGCGCGGCCGATGTTCGAGCTCGCGCCGCACAACCGGCTGGACGATCCGCTCGATCGGCTGCTCGGGCACATCGACTTCCGCCTGGCGATGCTCGACGGCCCGACCGAGGATTATACCTGTTTCGTCGGCACGATGGTGCAGGAGGCCTATGCGACGAGCGACCGTATCCGCACCGCGTGCGAGGCGAGCATCAACGCTTATTGCGAAGCGCTCGCCCCCGACATCCAGGCGGCGATCGATGTTTATGGCGCGCCCAATGATGTTACCGCGATCGGTCTGGCGCAACATGTCCAGTCGGTGCTGCAAGGCGCCTTCGTCCTGGCCAAAACCACCAACGACCCGGCGATTGCTCGCGGCACCGTCACCCATCTGAAGCGTTATGTCCGGATGCTGTTCGGCAGCGGAGGCGCGGCATGATGCGACAGCTGATTGCGGCCGCGCGTCGCCCACGCTGATTTCAACGACCACCCCCAAGGAGAGAGTAGATGCCCCAGATGATTTTCGTGAACCTGCCGGTGACCGACTTGCCCAGGTCGAAGGCCTTTTATGAAGCCGTCGGCGCGGCCAACAACCCCGCTTTCACCGACGATACCGCCGCCTGCATGGTGGTCGAGGAAGGGTCGATCCACGTCATGCTGCTGACGCATGAAAAATGGGCGACCTTCACATCGAAGGCGATCCCCGACGCGCATCGGGCCGCGCAGGTCCTGCTCTGCGTCTCGGCCGACAGCCGCGAAGCGGTCGACGGACAGGTTGACAAGGCCGTCGCCGCCGGCGGCAAGGCCGACCCGACCCCGACGCAGGATTTCGGCTTCATGTACGGCCGCAGCTTCGAGGATCCCGATGGCCATATCTGGGAAGTGATGTGGATGGACCCCACCGCGATCCCGGCCGGAGAGCCCGCCGAAGCGGCCGCATAAAAGAGCCACGGGAGGAGGAAGCGATGACCGACGCAGTCCCCGGTGCAGTCCCAGCCAAGGGTCAGCTGATCGCAGGCCATCTATTGAGCGGCCTTGTGATCCTCTTCCTCCTCTTCGACGCCGGGCTCAAGCTCGCGGCGCCCGAAACCGCGATCAAATACAGCCCGCCGGGCCTCGGCTGGCCGCTCGACGTCGGCACCATGCATTTGCTTGGGCTCCTGCTGCTGATCCCGACGCTGCTTTACATCTGGCCGCGCACGGCGATCCTCGGCGCAATCCTGATCACCGCCTATCTCGGTGGGGCCGTCGCGACGCACGTCCGGATCGGCAGTCCGCTGCTGAGCCACAGCCTGTTCGGCGTCTATCTCGGCGTCATGCTGTGGGGTGGGCTTTGGTTTCGCGACCCGCGCGTCCGCGCGCTGATCCCCTTGCGAGCGATATGATCGTTTCACCGGCGAGAGCCTGAAAACGAGAGGAACTAGACATGCCCGTAAATCCCGACAGCAAGCTCGAAGTCACGGCCTTCGATTGGGTTCCCGACTTCGCGCGCGGCTTCGTCCGCGACCTGCGCCCGCGCTGGGCGTGCGAGGAAATCGGCCTCGATTATTCGGAGCATCTGATCAGCGCGGTGAACCGCCCCGCCGACCATTTCCTGTTCCAGCCGTGGGGCCAGGTTCCGGTGCTCAACGACGGTGGTATCCGCCTGTTCGAAAGCGGCGCGATCCTGCTCCACCTTGCCGAGAAAGACGCGCGGCTGATGCCCCGCGACCCGCAGCAACGCGCCAACACGCTCGCCTGGCTGTTCGCCGCCTATAACAGCGTCGAACCGATGCTGTTCGAACTCGGCAATGTCGATATCTTCGCGAAGGAGGAGGAGTGGGCGCAGCTCCGCCGCCCGAGCCTGATCCAATTCATCCAGGGCCGCCTCGGCCGTCTGAACGACGCGATCGGCGACAAGCAATATCTCGCGGGCGAATTCACCGTCGCCGACATCGCGATGGCGACCGTATTGCGCGAAGCCGTCGAGGCGGGCCTGATCGCCGAACAGCCGCGATTGCAGGCCTATCTCGACCGCTGCCTCGCGCGCCCCGCCTTCCAGCGCGCCCTATCGGCACAGCTCGAAGCTTTCAGCGAAGAAGCGGGCCCGCCCGCCTCCTGAAACCAACTCCACCCCCCCAAAGGAGAGACAAGATGACCTATGTAGAAGGATTTGTGGTCGCGGTGCCGACCGCCAACAAGGAAGCCTATCGCAAGCACGCCGCCGACGCGGCGCCCTTGTTCAAGGAATTCGGCGTCGCGCGGATGGTCGAATGCTGGGGCGACGACGTCCCCGACGGCAAGCTCAACGATTTCAAGGGCGCCGTGCAGGCCAAGCCCGACGAGACCGTCGTCTTCAGCTGGTTCGAATATCCCGACAAGGCGACCCGCGACGCCGCGACGACAAAGATGATGAACGACCCGCGCATGGCGGCGATGGGCAACGAGATGCCCTTTGACGGCAAGCGCATGATCGTCGGCGGCTTCGAATCGATCGTCGACGACCGCGCAGACGGCCCGACCGGCTACACCGACGGCTATATCGTCCCCGTCCCCGAGGGGAATAAGGACGCCTATCGCGCGATGGCCGACAAGGCGTCGGAGGTGTTCCGCGACTATGGCGCGACGCGCGTCGTCGAGGCGTGGGGCGACGATGTGTCCGACGGTAAGGTCACCGACTTCAATCGCGCCGCGCACAAGCAGGACGGCGAAAGCGTCGTGTTCAGCTGGGTCGAATGGCCCGACAAGGAAACCCGCACCGCGGGCTGGGAAAAATTCATGAAGGACGAACGGATGCAGCATGATCCGAACGACCAGACCTTCGACGGCAAGCGCATGATCTATGGCGGTTTCGAACCGATCGTCGACGCCTGAGCCCTATATGCCCTCCCCTTCAGGGGAGGGCAGCGAGACTTGGCAGCGTGCTGCCTAGTCGCAGCGGGTGGGGGCCAGCGGCCTTGTACAATCTCGCAGGCCCCCACCCCAACCCCTCCCCTGAAGGGGAGGGGCT
>JACDQN010000302.1 GCA_015657575.1 Sphingopyxis sp. | reverse complement strand
CGCAGCGAGAATAATGCCCGGCTCGATCGACGCGGGTTTCCGCATCGCGCTGACGCGGTCGAGCACCGCCCAGTCCGAATGGCGCTCGGTGCTCGTCACCGCGGGGCAGGACTATGCCTTTCAGCAGGCGCATGGCCGCGACTATACCTCGCAGCGCGTGGTCGATTTCATGCTGCGCGATCCCGCCAACCCGTCGAGCATCGTCTCGGTCGTCAAGCAGGCGCGCGACAATGCGCGCACCGCGCGCACCTATCTGACCCGCGAGGCGTGGGAAGCGCTGAATACGAGCTGGATGACGCTGAGTACCTTGTTGAAGCGACAGGTGCGGGAGGACGATCTGCCGGACGTTCTTGCGGCGATCCGCCAGCAGAGCGCGCTCGTGCGCGGTGCCTATTCGGGCACGATGCTGCGCAACGACGGTTATAATTTCTCTCGGCTCGGCACCTTCCTCGAACGTGCCGACAACACCGCGCGCATTCTCGACGTCAAATATTATCTGCTGCTCCCCTCGGTCGCGCATATCGGCAGCTCGATCGACAATGTGCAGTGGGAGACGATCCTGCGATCGGTGTCGGCGCACCGCGCCTATCACTGGCTCTACGGGATCGAGATCAGCGCTTTGAAAATCGCCGAATTTCTGATCCTCTATAAACAGATGCCGCGCAGCCTCGCTTTCTGCTGCGAACAGATGAACGATAATCTTCGCCTCCTCGAAAGCACCTACGGCGAAGAGACGGAAGCGATCCGGATGGGCGCTGCAATCTGCAACGACCGGCTATCACGCCCGATCCAGTCGATCTTCGACGGCGGGCTGCACGAGTTCATCACCGACTTCCTCCGCGCCAACGCCGCGCTCGCGCGGCAGATCGAGCGCGACTACCGATTTGTGGACTGACGATGAAACTGCGCGTCGAACATATCACCCATTATCAATATGACAGCCCGATCCGCTACGCGCTGCAGCAGGTCAAGCTGACGCCGAAGGAGCGGCCCGGGCAGCAGTTGATCCATGAATGGACGGTCGCGATCGAGGGCGGGACGCAGCAGCTCCATTACACCGACCATCATGGCAATGGCGTCGATCTGGTATCGGTCGACAGCGGGACGAGCGAGCTGGTCATCCGCTGCACCGGCGAGGTCGAGCTGATCACCTGGGATGGGGTGATCGGGCCGCACCGCGGGGCGATGCCGCTCTGGACCTTTTTGCGCCCGACCCGCTGACGCGCGCCGGACGCGGGGTCCGTTCGCTGGCCGCCGAGCTGCGCCGCGATTTCGCCACCGATATCGAGCGCGCGCATGCGCTGTCGGCGCTGATCATCGAGAAGCTGCCGTACCGGATCGGGGTCACCGATGCCGAGACGACCTCCGAACAGGCGCTGGCCGGAGAGGGCGGCGTGTGCCAGGACCATGCGCATATCTTCATCGCCGCGATGCGCCACCTCGGCCATCCCGCACGTTACGTCTCGGGCTATCTGATGATGAACGACCGGACGCAGCAGGATGCAACCCACGGCTGGGCCGAGGCGTATTTCGACCATATCGGCTGGATCGGTTTCGACGTGAGTAACGGCCACTCACCCGACCAGCGCTATATTCGTGTCGCGACCGGCCTCGATTATCGCGACGCCGCCCCGGTTCGCGGGATGCGCTATGGTGCAGCGCAAGAAAATCTGGTTGTCCAATTGCAGGTCCAGCAATAAGCGGACGGTGGGCGATACAGGACTATCCGGGCGGGAAACGGGATTCGATGACCTATTGCGTTGGCATGCGTTTGAACAAGGGGCTGGTGTTCATGTCGGACACCCGCACCAATGCCGGCGTCGACGACATTTCGCAGGTCCGCAAGATGCGCAGCTGGCATGTGCCGGGCGAGCGCGTGATCACGTTGATGTCGGCGGGCAATCTCGCGACGACGCAGGCCGTGGTGAGCCTGCTCGACGAGCGTACCAAGGCGCCCGAAGAACGCCATCCCTCGATCCTCGCCGCCCCGTCGATGTTCGCGGTCGCGACGATCGTGGGAGAGACGCTGCGCCAGATCGTGATGCGCCACAATGACGAGGGCCAGGCGGCGGCGGACTCGCTGTTCCGCGCCTCCCTGATCGTGGGCGGGCAGATCAAGGGCGCCGAACCGCGGCTGTTCCTCATCTACCCCGAAGGCAATTTCATCGAGGCGGGCGAAGACAATCCCTTCTTCCAGATCGGAGAGACCAAATACGGCCGGCCGATCATCGTGCGCTCCTACGATCCCGCCATGTCGTTCGAGGACGCGGTGAAACTGCTCTGCGTCTCGTTCGATTCGACGATCCGTGCCAACGCCGGGGTCGACCTGCCGATCGACCTCAAGGTGCATGAGCGCGACGATTTCACGACCGTCCGCGAACGCCGGTTCGAGCGCAACGACCCCTATTTCGAAAGCGTCGCCGACGGCTGGGCCGAGGCACTGGGGATCGCGCTCGCGGAGCTTCCCGACTTTCATTTCTGACCGGCATCGGCCACCCTCTCTCGGGTTCGAACAGGGAGGGACCGCCATGCTGCGCCGAATTGCCGCCGCACTGTTGCCGCTAACTGCGGCCATCGCCGCGCCGGCCGCGGCCCAAGAGACAGGTTTCGACAAGGCGCTCAGCGAATTTCGTGCGATGCACCGTGCCGAGATGCGCCGGGCGAATATCGCGGGTAGCAGCTTCTACCTCGTGCGCGACGGCCAGACGGTCGCCGCCGACCATCTGGGCGAGCAGGATGCGGAGGCGCATGTCCCGATCGATGCGCGGACCATCTATCATTGGGCGTCGGTGACGAAGACGATGACCGGCATCGCGATCATGCAGCTGCGCGATCGCGGGCTGCTGTCGCTCGACGATCCGATCGTGAAATATGTGCCCGAACTCGCCGCGGTGCATAACCCTTATGGCGACACCGGCGCGATCACGATCCGTCAGTTGATGAGCCACAGCGCGGGGTTTCGTAGCGGGACGTGGCCATGGCGCGATCACGACTGGCAGCCGTTCGAGCCGGCAAGCTGGTCGCAGCTGGTGGCGATGCTGCCTTATACACACGTCGAGTTCAGACCCGGTAGCCGCTTCGGCTATTCGAACCCCGGCATCGTCTATCTGGGGCAGGTCATCGAACGGCTGTCGGGCGAGGATTATGAAGTCTATATCGACAAGAACATCCTGAAGCCGCTCGGCATGCACGACAGCTATTTCGACCGCACGCCGCCGCACCTGCTGCCGCACCGGTCGCACAGCTACTACATCCGCGATGGCAAGCGGGTGGCGGCGCCCTTCGATGTCGATACCGGCGTCACCGTGTCGAACGGCGGGCTCAATGCGCCGATGCCCGACATGGCGAAATATGCCGCCTTCCTGCTCGGCGATCCGGCGCGCGCGGCCGTCTATGATCGGGTGCTGAACCGCGCGTCGATCGAGGAAATGTGGAAGCCGCAGATTTCGGCGGGCGAGGACTTCACCCAAGGCCGCATGGCAAAAACGACGATGAGCGGCCTGTCTTTCTTTCTCGACCGCAGCGGCGCGGTGCGTTTCGTGGGGCATAATGGCGACCAGAACGGCTTCCGCGCCTATCTCAGCCTCTGTCCCGACCAGCGCGTCGGCAGCCTGCTCGCGTTCAATACAGAGACGAAGGGCGTGCAAAACAGCCCCGCCAATCGCAACACGGCGGAATCGCGGATCGCGCTCGCGACCGACCGATTGTGCGAGGCGCTGGCGAAATAGTCTCTTCCTTCCTCACCCCGGACTTGATCCGGGGTCCATGACGACGGCGCGGCTATGGACCCCGGATCAAGTCCGGGG
>JACDQN010000301.1 GCA_015657575.1 Sphingopyxis sp. | reverse complement strand
TGTCCCCTCCCGCGTGCGGGAGGGGCAGCGAGACTTGGGCGCTTGTCGCCCTAGTCGCAGCGGGGTGGGCCATCGCACGTCGCCGCCACCCCGACCCTCCCGCAAGCGGGAGGGGAGATCCAACGTCCGCTTCCCACCCCATAACCGACTCCTTAGGATCCCGCTCTCCAGCCGCCGCTTTCAACGCCGCCCCTTGCCAGCCTCGCCCAACCGCGCCAGATTGGTTTTGAAAAGAAACCAAAGGAGCGGCGGCGATGACAGGCGATTTCGAGCAGCGGCGGGTGAGGCTTTCGACCGGGGTCGAGCTCGACGTCGTCGATATGGGGCCGAAGGACGCCCCGGCGCTGATGTTTCTCCACGGCTTTCCGGAGTCGCATCGGACCTGGCGGCACCAGCTGCCGCATTTCGCCGACCGCTTTCGCTGCATCGCGCCCGACCAGCGGGGCTATCGCGGCTCGTCGAAGCCGCAGGACGCCGAATCCTATACGCCCGACAAGCTGATCGCCGATATCTTCGCGCTGGCCGATGCGCTGGGTGTCGAGACATTCACCGTCGTCGGCCACGACTGGGGCGGGGCGATCGCGTGGGGCGTCGCGCTGGGCGGCCAGCCGGGCGGGCTGCATCCGGCATGGGCGGGGCGCGTGACGCGTGCCGTGATCGCGAACGCGCCGCACCCCGGCCTCTTCGGCCGCCTGCTCGCGACCGACCCGGCGCAGCGCGCCGCAAGCCAATATATCCGGATTTTCCGCGATCCGGCGAGCGACGCGATCATCGAAGAACATGGCATCGCCGGCATCCTCGCGCACGCCTTTGCGAACCTCGTGCCGGGCGGCGGACTGCTGCCCGCCGACGAGCTCGGCCGGCTGCGTCAGGATTGGGAGGATCGCGACGCATGCCGCGCGATGATCAACTGGTATCGCGGTTCGCCGATCAGCGTCCCCGCAATGGACGAACCCTATGCCGAGCCGCCCGCCGCGCCGTTCCCCACGCTCGCCATTCCGACGCTGGTGATCTGGGCGCTCGACGATGTCGCGCTGCCGCCGAGCAATCTCGACGGGATGGACCGACTGGTTCCCAACGTGACGATCGTGCAGGTTCCCGGTTGCGGCCATTTCGTGCCGTGGGAGGCGCCCACCGCGGTGAATGCCGCGATGGACGCCTTCCTCTTGCGACCCTGACGCGGGGAAGCTCCCTGCGATAGGGTGGCGGGCAGCAAGATCGCAGCCACCCGCCGGGGGGGTCTCGGGGCGCGTTTTCACACGCCGAAACTGGTGGCCGGACGCAGCTTCCCCGTCATGCTGCGACCGGCCTCGCGACATCTTTTCAGCACCATAGGCTGCGATTTAACCATAGGATTCGGCGAAATAGCAGGCTTTCAGATTCTCCCACACCTGCCATATTCGTGACATGGAAGCTGGGGGACTCAAGACCGCCTCGATCGTCGACCGGATCGACGGGCCCTCGGAGTGGACGATCGAACGCGATGTCCATGTGCTGATTTTGCACGAGGCGGGCAGCTATCACTGGATGGAGACATGGCTCGACGGGCGGCGCACCTCGATGGGCGATCCGTTGCCCGGCGAGATATGGCTGGTACCTGCAGACAGCGTCTATCGCGCGACCGCCAAGGGCGGCACCGCGCGTTACATCGAGGTCGAGATTCCGGTGGACCGGCTGACGATCGCTCCCGACGCACCGGTGCTCGCGGGTCATTATGACCGGGTGATGGCGGTGCTCGTCCGCGCGATGGCGGCGGGCGAGGCCGATACCGCGGATGTGCTGCTCGCGATGCTGGCGAAGACGCTCGCCGAGGGGACGCCGCGCCGGATCTCGCCGACGATGGGCCAGCGCATCGACGATCTGATGCTGTTCATCCAGGAGCAGATGGAAGTGCCGCTGACCGTCGAGGAACTGGCGGCGGAGGCGGGCATCTCGGTGAACAGCCTGATCGCGCATTTCGCGCGCTCGACCGGGCGCACGCCCGCGCAATATGTGCTGCACCAGCGGCTGCGCCGGGCCGGCTGGTTCCTGATCCACCGGCCGCTGTCGGTGGCCGAAATCGCCTTCGCCACGGGCTTTTCGAGCCATGCGCATCTCTGCGTCGCGTTTCGCCGCAAGCTCGGCATGTCGCCGGGCGAGTGGCGCCGCCGCCACGCCTCTGTTAATGTCGGCGACGGGGAGGACTGACGATGTCGCATACCGTCACCATGCTGTTCGTCGGGATCGCGCTGCTCGTCGCGCTGCGGCTGTTCGTTCGCGATGCCGCGCGCACGACGCGGATATTCCTGTGGCTGTGGCTCGCGGTGTCGATCGGCAACCTGCTCGTTGGCGTGCTCCACGCGGGTTATGGCTGGATCGAAGAAGCGGGGATCGGGCTGATCGTCTTCGGCGTTCCCGCCGTCATCGCGATTGCTGCGCGGCGCGTCGGACCTAATCGGCCGGGTTGAGCAGACAGCCGTTCGCGCCGGCAAAGCGCGCGCTGCGCGAGGCGAGCAAGGGGACGCTGCCGGTCACCGTCTTCGTTGCCGGATCCTCGGCGAGCGACACCATTTCCATGCCGGGCTCGAAATCGCTCTGGCAGCTGTCGAGGCTGCGCCCCTGGACGTAGCGGCACGAACAGCCGACGCGCGCGGCATAGGCCGACCCCAGCTCGGCCTGCGCCCGAAACGACGGAAATTTCCAGATCAGGAAACCGCCGAACAGCACCGCAAGAATCAGCGCCCACGGCAGGCAGCCGCCCCAACGGCTCGTGCCGCGCCGACGGCCGCGCAGGTGCGCCGGGATTTCGGCCATGGGCGCGGGAGGGGGTGGCGCAGGCGGCGCAGCCTCCGGCGTTGCCGTGCCCTCTTGGTTGGTGTTAATCACGCGTCCCATGATCACGAAAAAAGCCATGCTGGCAAGTGCCGCACTGCTGATGCTCGGCGGCTGGTCGCTGACGCAGGCGGCCGGGCAGGGCAGCATCGCGCCCGGCGCGCCTGCGCCGAAACTCGGCGCTTCGCTCGATCCCGCGACCCAGATCGACACGCTGCCCGCGCTCCCGGCGCTCGACCCCGCGATCAAGGCAAAGGCCGACGCGCTGTTCGAGGGCGCCAGCGACGTCGGCCAGACGCGTGCGCTGTATGTGCTGCGCGACGGCGAGCCGATCTACGAACGCTATGCGCCGGGGTTCGGCCCCGATTCGAAGCTGATCAGCTGGTCGATGGCGAAAAGCATCACCGCGGTGCTGACCGGCTTTCTGGTCGCCGACGGCCAATTGTCGCTCGACGGCCCCGCGCCGGTCGAAGCGTGGCAGCGCAGCGGCGATCCGCGCGGCGCGATCGCGCTGCGCGACCTGCTTCATATGTCGTCAGGGCTCGAACATGTCGAAAACGGCGATCCGGTATGGGAGGGCGATACCGTCGCGATGCTGTTCGGCGGCGGGACGGGCGATATGGCGGGTTTTGCCGAGGCCAAGCCCGCCGCGGCGCAGCCGGGAGAGATCTTCAACTACAGCTCGGCGACGAGCGTGATCCTGGCCGACATCATCGCCGATACGCTGACTCCTTCGCCAAGCCCCGATGCGCGGCGCGATGCGATGCGCGCCTTCATCGACGGGCGGCTGATCGAGCCGCTGGGGATGGCCAGCCTGACGCCCGAGTATGACGCGAAGGGGACGATGATCGGCGGGTCGATCATGCACGCGACCGCGCGCGACTATGCCAAGTTCGGGGAGTTCCTGCGCAACCATGGCGTCGTGAACGGCCAGCGGCTGCTGCCCGAAACCTGGATGCGCTTCATGCTGACGCCGTCGCCGAACGATGCGGGTTATGGCGCGCACATCTGGCTCAATCGCAAACGGCCGGCAGGCGCGCAGCCGGCGCTGTGGCCCGACCGGGGCCCGAACGACCTGTTCGCCTGCATCGGGCATCAGGGGCAATATATTATCGTCTCGCCGTCGCAGCGGGTGACGATCGTGCGGCTGGGGGTGACGACCGACGACCAGTTCCCGGCGCTCCGCCGCCATCTGGCGGATTTGACGGCGGCGCTTTGAGGGAGGCGTCAGATCCTCCCCTTGGCGGAGCCATGGGGAGGATCTTTAGGAACATTCTCCACCCACTCCGGTGCTGCGCGAAACGCCGCTTGCGGTAGCCGCGAAAGCGTGAAAATTCCCGGCGGGGGGAGAAGATCATGGATTCGGACGCGAAAATCGGTGGACTGTTGGCGCGGTTTCGCAGCGACGCGATCTTGTTGCATCGGCCCTATCCGCCGTTTGCAGCGGCCGCCACGAAAAGCCGGTTCGGCGGTTTGCCCGCGCTTCCCGCCGGTATCGACTGGCCGCGCATGGCCGACGGGACGGCGCTCCATTTCCTGGCGCAGATCGATTGCAGTGCGCTTCCGTTTCGTGGCGAACTGCCCGAGCGCGGCATGCTCTTTTTCTTCGGGCGCGACGATGAGGAGCAGATCTGGGACGCGGATTATGCCGGCGACAAGACGTGGCGCGTGATCCACGCCCCCGATGCCTCGGGCGACGATCCGGCGCGTGCGGCGCCGGCCGACCTGCCGCCGATCGGCGGAAGCTATCCGCGGCCCAATTGGCGGCCCTTCCTGATGGAGGGCGAGCGGGCGCCCAATGTTCATGTCGAATGGCCGATCGAATTGCGGCGCATGGACACATGGCCCGATGCGAGCGCGCTGACCGACGCGGATTTTGGCTGGGAAGGCGGCGAGGACTGGCGGGGCCGGCTGCTGGCGCTGGTGAACAAGGAGAAGCAGGCGCAGAAACAGGCCGAAGAGCGGGGGCGGTTGTGGGACGCCTATCAAGAAGCGCTGGACGCCAGGCGCGCCGATGCCTTTTATGCCGCAAGCGGATATGTGCGGCCGGCCGCGCAGTCGGGCGAAGCCCTGTCCCGCGACACCCGGCTCGCGCTGCGGATATTGCAGGAGGATGGCGGCGCGCAGGCGTGGCCCGACCGCTGGGTCCATGTCGGTTTCTTTTGCCGCGCGATGCGCGTCACGCTGCAGCGGCCGTCGGCCCGGACGAATATCGAGGATGTCGATGCGCGGATCGCGGCGGCGGCGACGTGGATGGCGCGCGCCGATGCCGCCGATCCTGCCGCCCCGGTTCCCGCCGCCGAACGCGACGAATTTCGGCGGTGGGCGACGTCGCTGAAGCGCGGCGAGAGCGCTGTCCCGCTCGATTATGCGGTCGCCGACTGGATTCTCGAAGCGGCGAAGGCGGCGATCCGCAGTTTTGCGCATGACCCCATAAAGGCGCGGCTGATCTCGCCGACCCTTTATGACGTGATGGGCCCGTTTTTCCGCGGCGATTCGGCGTGGGGCATCCAATATTCGCAGATGCTGGGCCACGCCCCCTCGTCGCAGCAGGCGCGGATGACCGACGATGCGACGGTCTGCCTGCTCAACCTTGCGAGCGACGCGGGGCTCGGCTGGATGTTCGGCGATGTCGGCGAGGCGACATATTGGATCAAGCCCGATGCGCTGGCGCGGCGCGATTTCGCGGCGGTCGAGGCCTCGCTCGAGGGGCATTGAGGCACGGATGGGTGACCACCGCGCGGGGGCGGGCTATGCTGGCCGCCCGGAGGATATATGACGAAGCACCGCATCTATTCGATCAGCGTCGCGAGCGTGTACCCGCACTATATCGCGAAGGCGGAGAAGAAGGGGCGCACGAAGGCCGAGGTCGACGAGATTTTTCGTTGGCTGACGGGCTATGGGCAGGTGGCGCTCGAAAGCGCGTTGGAGAAAGGCACAAATTTCGAGGATTTCTTTGCGCAGGCGCCAAAGCTCAATCCTGCGCGCGACCTGATCACGGGTATGATCTGCGGCATCCGCGTCGAGAATATCGAGGACCCGCTGATGAAGGAGATCCGCTATCTCGACAAGCTGATCGACGAGCTCGCGAAGGGCAAGAAGATGGAGAAGATATTGCGGGGGTGAGGGTGTCGGTTGGCGGCCGGTTGCGGACGTAAATATCCTCCCTGTGCCGCAGGCATGGGGAGGTGGCAGCGCGAAGCGCTGACGGAGGGGCGATGGCGCGACGTTGCCGCCC
>JACDQN010000300.1 GCA_015657575.1 Sphingopyxis sp. | reverse complement strand
GCCCTGCAGGATCATGTAATTGAATTCGACAAGGTCATCGGCTGCTCGCGATCGAGCCGCAGCTTGACCGAATCGAAGGTCATCATGCGGTTGATCGTGAAGTGGGTGCCGACTTCCTGCAGCAGCTCGATATAGCCGAGCTTGCCGAGCCAGTCCTGATTGTCGACCATCACCGCGTCGGTCGGACCGTCGCCGAAGGTCAGGAACTGCTGGAAGATGCTGAAGATCGACGCGATGTTCGCCGCGATCGTCTCGTCCGACAGCATCTTGCGGCTTTCGTCGCGTCCCGTCGGGTCGCCGATCCGCGTCGTGCCGCCGCCCATCAGCACGACGGGCTTGTGCCCCGTCTGTTGCAGGCGGCGCAGCATCATGATCTGGACGAGGCTGCCGACATGCAGGCTCGGCGCGGTCGCGTCGAAGCCGATATACCCCGGGACGATCTGCTTCGCGGCGAGGGCATCGAGCCCTTCCGCGTCGGTCATCTGATGGATATAGCCTCGCTCGTCGAGCAGGCGCAGCAGGTCGGATTTGTAGTTCGTCATAGCGGGCGGGCGCTTAGCATGGCGGTGCGGCAAACCCAACCGGGTTCGTATAACCCATTATCGTCACCCCGGACTTGATCCGGGGTCCAGCTTACTCAAGAAGGAGCGGGGTCCGGGGCGACGAGGGGAAGATCTCTCCGGCAAGCTCGGGACGAATGGAGTAAGGTCGAGTGTCCGAATATGAAAATTCCCGGCGCCTGGCTCTTGTTTGCCACCCCGATACCCCGGCGCGCGGCGTGCGCTCCATCGCGGTCGAGGTCGATCTGTCGTTCGAGGAGGGCTTCGCGCTCAGCTTTATCGTCGAGGGCGAGATCGGCGGACTCGTACTGCCGCAGGGCGAAGGCGAGTTGGTCATCGCCGACAGCGTCACCGACGGGCTGTGGCAGAGCACCTGTTTCGAGGCTTTCCTGACCGAGGAGGGGCAACCCGACTACACCGAGTTCAACTATGCCCCCGACGGCCGCTGGGCCTGCTATCAATTCGACGACTATCGCTCGCTGCTGCGCCCCGACGACCTCGCGCCGTGGTTGATGGAAAGCGAACGCGAGGTTGGACGCTATATCCTGCGCGTCGAGCCGGGCATCTTTCCCGACACCGGATCGAAGCTCGCGCTGGCGGCGGTGATCGAGGAGATCGACGGGACGAAGAGCTATTGGGCGCTCCGGCATCCGCCCGGCGGGCCCGATTTCCACCATCCCGATTGCTTTGCCTTGACGCTTGAGGCACGCGGACGGGCATGAAGATAGCGGGCGTAGGGCCCATCGATAGGGGACGGTGATGCATCGGCGGCAATTTCTGGGGACTGCGGCGCTAACCGGGCTGGCAGCGACCGTGCCAGGATCGGCGTCCGCTGCGGATACCGCGGGCCTCCCCAATCTCGCTGCCAAAGCCGTCCCGATCGGCAGGCCGAGCGCATCGCGCGGATCGCTAAAGCAAGGGAGTTGATGCGCGCGAACGATATCGGCGCGCTGCTGATCGAGCCGGGATCGGGCCTCGTCTATTTCACCGGAGTCGAATGGTGGCGGAGCGAGCGGCTGACCGCCGCGGTGCTGACCCGCGAAGGCGAGGCGGCGATCGTCACCCCTTTTTTCGAGGAACCGTCGGTACGCGAAAGTCTGGGCATCGACGCCGACGTGCTGACGTGGAACGAGGATGAGAATCCGCTCGCCGCGGTCGCTGCTTGGCTCGGCAAGCGCGGGCTCGCCAAGGGCCGCATCGGGGTCGAGGAAACGGTGCGCTATTTCGCGGTTGACGGGCTCGAAAAGGCGATGCCGCAAGCCACCGTCGTCAATGGCGCTCCTGTCGTGCGCGGCTGCCGGATGCACAAGTCGGCCGCCGAAATCGCGCTGATGCAAATTGCCGCGGACATCACGCTCGCCGCCTATCGCCACACCGCGCCGCGCATCGAAGCGGGCATGACCCCCGCCGATATCGGCGCGATCATGAAGGCCGCGACGGCGGCGCTCGGCGGGCGCAGTGAGTTCGAACTGATCCTGCTCGGCGAGGCGAGCGCTTATCCGCACGGCAGCGGCAAGCCGCAGGTGGTCAAGAGCGGCGAGGTCGTGCTGATGGACTGCGGCGCGACGGTCCACGGTTATCAGTCCGATATCTCGCGGACCTTCGTCTACGGCAAGGCCAGCGCGCGCCAGCGGCAGGTCTGGGACCAGATGCGCAAGGGACAGGACGTCGCCTTCG
>JACDQN010000299.1 GCA_015657575.1 Sphingopyxis sp. | reverse complement strand
TATTTCCAGATCGCGCCCTGCTTCCGCGACGAGGATGCGCGCGCCGACCGGTCGCCGGGCGAATTCTACCAGCTCGATTTCGAAATGAGCTTCGTCACGCAGGACGACGTGTTCAACGCGATCGAACCGGTGCTTGCGGGCGTGTTCGAGGAATTCGCGAACGGCAAGTCGGTGACCCCGGCGGGCTCGTTCCCGCGCATCCCGTACCGCGAATCGATGCTGAAGTACGGCAACGACAAGCCCGACCTGCGCAACCCGCTGATCATCTCCGACGTCTCGTCGCACTTCACCGGTTCGGGCTTCGGCCGCTTCGCCGACATCGTCGCCGCGGGCGACGTTGTTCGCGCGATCCCGGCTCCGGGAACCGCCGAGAAGAGCCGCAAATTCTTCGACGACATGAACAGCTGGGCACAGGGTGAAGGCTTTGCCGGTCTCGGCTATGCGACGCGCAAGGGCGGCGAATGGGGCGGCCCGATCGCCAAGAACCACGGCACGGAAAAGATGGACGCGCTTGCCGCCGAACTCGGCATCGGTCCCGACGACGGGCTGTTCTTCGCCGCCGGCAAGGAAGCGGCCGCGGCGAAGCTCGCCGGTTTTGCGCGCACCCGTGTCGCCGAGCAGCTCGAACTGATCGATCCGAACAAGTTCGAAATGTGCTGGATCGTCGACTTCCCGATGTTCGAGGCCGACGAAGAGACGGGCAAGATCGACTTCAGCCACAACCCCTTCTCGATGCCGCAGGGCGAACTCGAAGCGCTCGAAACCAAGGACCCGCTCGATATCCTCGCGTGGCAGTATGACATCGTCTGCAACGGCGTCGAACTGTCGTCGGGTGCGATCCGGAACCACCGCCCCGACATCATGTACAAGGCGTTCGAGATCGCGGGCTATTCGCAGGCCGACGTCGATGCGAACTTCAGCGGCATGATCAACGCCTTCAAGTTCGGCGCGCCGCCGCACGGTGGCTCGGCGCCGGGCGTCGACCGCATCGTGATGCTGCTCGCCGACGAGCCGAACATCCGCGAGGTCGTCGTCTTCCCGATGAACCAGAAAGCCGAGGATCTGATGATGGGCGCCCCGGCGCCGGTCAGCGACAAGCAGCTCAAGGAACTCAGCATCCGCCTCGTCGACGGCCCGAAGAGCTAAGCGTGAGCGAGCCCCGGGAGCACCGGCAGGAAACGCCGGACGGCGACATCTGCTGGTTCGAATGGGGCGAGCGCGGCGAGCGGGCTTCGCTGCTGCTGCTCCACGCCACCGGCTTTCATGCGCGGCTCTGGGATCAGGTGGTCGCCGCGCTCCCCCGGGCACCCACGTAATCGCGCCCGACCATCGCGGTCATGGGCGGAGCTATCGTCCGGCAACGCTCGCCAATTGGGCAGCGACCTCCGACGCGCTGCTGCCGCTGCTCGACGGGCTCGGCGGCCATCCGCTCGTCGGCTGCGGGCACAGCATGGGCGCCTATGTGCTGACGCGGCTCGCATCGCAGCGGCCTGCGGCGTTCCGTCACCTCGTGCTGATCGACCCGGTGATCATGGACCCCGCCTTTTACGAGGGCGAGAGCGCAAAGCCGATTGCCGACCCGTCGGAGCATCCTGTCGCGCGCCGCCGCAATGCCTGGATGAGTGCCGAGGAAATGCGCGCGCGTTTCGCCGACCGGCCGCCTTATGCCCACTGGGATCCGCGCGTCCTTGCCGATTATTGCACCTATGGGCTGGTGCCAGCAGCGGATGGCGAGGGGCTGGAACTGGCCTGCCCGCCGGCGCTCGAAGCGTCGGTCTATCAGAATGCGCTGCGGACCAGCCCGCACGAGTGGCTGCCCTATCTGGCGGCGCCGTCGACGGTCATCCGCGCCCCGAGCGGCGAACGCGGTGGCCCGCTCGACTTTTCGCTGAGCCCGACGTGGCCGGGACTGGGCGCGGCGATCGGCGCCGAGCGTGAGGAGCTCTGGGCGGAGCAGAGCCACTTCATCCCGATGGAAGTACCCGAGCGGGTCGCCGCGCTGCTGACCGAACGCCTCTGATCTTTGACAGCCGCACGGGGCTGCGATAGCCCGGCGCGGGGTTGATGATCGGGGGATGAATCATGCGCGGCCTGCATTCTTCATTTGCTGTCTTGCTGTTGTGTTTCGCTGTGCCCGCTGCCGCCGAAACGCTGACGATCAACGGCAGCGATCCGGCGAGCGCCAATGCCAATGATATCGTCCGGCTGGCCGTCGAACGCTTCGAAGGAGACGGCGGCGCAGCCTTTGCGCAGCAGATTGAATCCGCGCTGGCAGCAGCGCGCTTTGACGGACAGTCCTATTTCCGCATCGTCGCGCCCGAATCGGCGCCCCCGTCGACGGTTGCTGACCGGTACGATACGCGAGAGCGTCGAGGAAACGCCGGTCACCGAGAAACGCAAGCGCTGCACCGAATATGATCCCGCCGACGCCAAGAAATGCCTGAAGGAGGTCAATGTCGACATCCGCTGCCGCCGCCGCGTCGCGACGCTCGCGACCACCATTCGGCTCGTCGCGATCAATGACGGATCGATCCGCTGGTCACGGCCGTTGAACGCGCGTGATCAGCAGACTTGGTGTCCCGACCGCGACTATATGCAGAGCGTCGACAATTTCATCGCCGGCGCGCTGCGTGGCCAGGTGCAGACGATCCGCGGCGAACTGGCGCCGAACAACTACACGCTCGATGTCCGCGTCGACGAGAGCCGCAAGGGGCTGCCCAAACCGGCCGAAGAGGCGTTCAAACAGGCGATCCGTCAGACCAAGAGTGATCAGGCGGCGCATGCGCCAGCTGGAAAGCCATGACGCGCGACGCGGTTCCGACCGCGCCGCTCGCCTTCAATCTCGGTCTTTGTTCTGAAATGCTGGGCGATCTCGACGGCGCGGTCGCCTGGTATGGCGAGGCGCAGCGGCAGGGGTCGAAGAATCGCGACATCGGGGAGGGGCTCGCGCGGATCGAACGCCACCGCCGTGCGCTTGCCGACTGGCAGGAGCGCAAGCGGTTGATCGGCGGGGAATAGCGCGCCGTCCGGCCTGTCTCAAAAACCGACAATGCCGATCGCTGGCTTGGTATGGCGGCGGCGATTGATTAGGAGGGGCGGATGACCATTTCCCTTTCCGACTATGAATCCGGCGCCAAATATGACGGCGACTATTCCGACGATGTCACGGCGCTGGAGGAGCGGCTGGAGCGACTGCAGGCCGCGCACATCATCCATGGCCAGCGCAGCATCATCATGTTCGAGGGCTGGGACGCGGCGGGGAAGGGCGGCATCATCCAGCGGCTGACCGCCTCGCTCGATCCCCGCTATTTCGAGGTGTGGCCGATCGCCGCGCCGACCGAAGAGGAAAAGGCGCGCCACTTCCTCTGGTCGCTTTGGAAGCGATTGCCGGCAACCGCGAAATCTCGATCTTCGACCGCAGCTGGTACGGCCGCGTTCTCGTCGAGCGCGTCGAGGGATTCGCGACCGAGGCCGAATGGCGCAAGGGCTATGACGAGATCAACGAGTTCGAGGCGCAGCTGACCGGCAGCCGCACCAATCTCGTCAAACTCTTCATCCACATCACGCAAAAGGAACAGGACGAGCGCTTCGCCGCCCGGCTCGACGATCCGTGGAAGCGCTGGAAGACGGGGAGTGAGGATTATCGCAACCGGTCGAAGCGCAAGGAATATTTCGCGGCGATCGAGGAAATGTTCGCGCAGACGAACACCCGCTGGGCGCCGTGGAAGGTGATCGACGGCAACAACAAGAAGGCGGCGCGCATCGCGGCGCTGACTCATATCGTCGAAACGCTGGAAGCCGTCGTCCCGATGACGCCCCCCGATCGCGACCCCGCGGTCGTCAAGCTCGCGGCCAAGGCATTCGGTTACAAGCCCAGGGACTAAGTCAGAAGCCGGGATATTCGGCCTGCTCGGCTAGCAATTCCGGCTCCCAGCCGCTACATGGTAGGGATGAGCCGCGCCAAGAGATCCGACGACTGGGGTTTTCCCCGCTGGCGCCCCTATGGATCGTCGCGCGAGGCGCAGAAGGTGCGCCTGTGCGACCGGCATGGCTGCACCGAACCCGGCAATTGCCCGGCACCGAAGTCGCCGAACAGCCCCGAGCGCTGGTATTTCTGCGCGCCGCACGCCGCCGAATATAATCGCGGCTGGGACTATTTCGCCGGCCTGTCCGCAGAGGATGCCGCAGCGCGCGCCGCCGAAGAGGCGCAGGGCGCGCGCAGCTACGCCCGCGCGCAGCATTATGCCTGGGGCGGCTCGGGCGACGGCAGCCGCAGCGCCGACGAGATGCGCGCGCTCGAGATATTGGACCTCGAACCCGACGCCGATTTCGAAGCGACGAAAAGGGCATGGCGCAATCTTGCCAAGGAATGCCATCCCGACGTCAAGCCGGGCGATGCCGAAGCCGCGGAGCGTTTTGCCGCCGGGCAGGCAGCGTTCGAAGTGCTGAAGCAAGCCGAAGAACGGAAGAGTTGGAAGCCGGCCTGACTTTGCTCGGCAATTCGGTATCTGCCCGTTCGAACTTCAATTATTGCAAGTTCAAACAATGATTCGACATTGATCGGGTGTACAAGATTTTCGAATTTTTAGGTAAAATTCGATCGCATTGACTTGAATTCGATATGAATGCATATTTTCCTTCCTGTGCAAGCAGGGGAGGTTTTTATGCGTCAAGCTGTCTTGATCGTAACAACCATTATCGTTGCTATAGCAATAGCGTGGACTGTGGTCTTGATGAGTCCATCCTATTATGAATTGCGCGCCGGCAATATTGTTCAGGATGCTCAGGGGCGCGTGACCGGTAGTTTTGAACTTAAAAAAACATATGCCGTTGTCTTCCGCCCCGGTTGGCCCTTTCTCGAACGAAAGGGTCTGCGGTCGCAAGGTTCGGGCGGGGCCTGTCTTTACGCCGATCCCGCCGAGGTCAACGAACCGGCGATTGCCGCCATATCCTGCTCGAACGACGCGCAATGCAATATTCCCGGCCTGGCCGGTTCGGGCAGCTGTGACCTATCGAACAAGAAGTGCTGGGTTCGCCGGCCGGGCCGGC
>JACDQN010000298.1 GCA_015657575.1 Sphingopyxis sp. | reverse complement strand
GGAAACGGCCTTCCAGAACCTTCTGGGGGCTGGTTTCCTTGATGCCGCCGGCATAGCCGGTGTGCTTATAGTACCGCTTGTCCTGCAGCTTCTTGCCGGTGAATGCCACCTTCTCGGCGTTGATGACGATGACATTGTCACCGCAATCGACGTGCGGGGTGAACGACGGCTTGTGCTTGCCGCGCAGGATGTTGGCGATGATCGAGGCAACGCGGCCCACGACGAGACCGTCGGCGTCGATCAGCACCCATTTCTTTTCGACCGTGGCGGCGTTCGCCGAAACGGTCGTCTTGGTCAGCGCCTTCATGGCACGCTCCTTGACAGATATGGACCGGAGCATGAGTGCCCCGAAACAAACCGCGCCGCCTGTCCCGGATGGACGAAGCGGCGCTTCGGAGCGGGCCAATGGCGAAATCGGCACCGAAAGTCAAGCATTGCGCGGCTTTGCTGACGGGTATTATGATACCTTCACATTTCATTCGGTGATGTCGAGTGCGCGCACGCGCTCTTCGATCAACGTCCGCGCGTCGCTTCCCGGCTCGACGATCCAGCTTTGTTTCTGCTCGTGCACGACAAGGCCGTTCGCCGTGTCGATCGTCCAGATCATGTCGGTCTGCACGGCCGGTGCGCCCTGCGCCGAAGATACGGGCGGTTCGACCTTCGCGATCCTCCGCAATCCGTCCTGCTGCGTGACGGACACGCTGGCGGCGGTCCCCGCCGACAGTATGGCATCGACCGGCGCGACCAAGGCGCGGATGTCGGCGGACGCCAGCCGGTCGCGTTCGGCGGCAGGCAGCGCCGCGATCATCGTCGCAATCCGCTTGGCCTCGCCCTGCCCCGCTCCCGCGCCCGCATCGGCCGTCCGGGCGAGCGCGCGTTCCCACAATCGGTCGGCATCGGCGAGATCGACGCTGCTGCCGTCGGCGGCGACAAGGTAGGTCATTTCCTCGCCGACAAGCGGTTGGAGAACCGCGGTCAACGCGCGCGTCACCTGCGGCCCCGCGTCGGATTCGATCCGTTCGAGCGTCGCGCCCAGCTGATAGCCGCGCCCGGCACGGCGCCATTCGAGTGCATAGACGAGCGAGAAGCTCAGGATCGAATTGTCGCGGCCGATCCGCCGCGTGGTGACGCGATAGACCATCGGCCGATCCAGCGGCGGGGCAAAATGCTTCGACGCCGCCGTCATAGACTCTGCGCCGGATTGCGGTGTTGCGCCGGTGGGGCTGGCCAGCAGCCACAGCGCGCTGACCAGGCCGGCGGCGATCATGCCGACCCGCGTCCCTGCCGATGCAGCGCCGCCGCCGCGATCGCCACGAGGATCGCGCCGACGATCTGGTGCGACACCGCGATCCACATCGACACGCCGGTCACGACGGTCAGGATGCCGAGCGACATCTGAACGACGACCACGGCGACAAGCAGCCGCGCCTCGATCCGCCCGCCGGAACGCGCAACGAGGCGCGCCAGCAGCAGCAGCGCGGCCACGGCGACCCACGACCACCAGCGATGGAGAAAATGGATGAGGAAGGGATCGTTGGTCAGCGCGAGCCAGGCGCCGCCGCTCCAGTCGATCCCCTCGGGCACGAAATGATCGTTCATCATCGGCCATGTGTTCGCGACCTGCCCGGCATTGAGCCCCGCCACCCAGGCGCCGAGGAGCAGTTGGACAAAGAGGATCGCGATCACGCCGATCGCAGCCCCGGTCAGCCGCGCAGGCCGCGCCACCGCATCGCGCGCCAGCACGGCGAGATCGCGTGCCGTCCACACCAGCCCCGCAAGCAGGAACAGCGCGGTGAGCAGATGCGCGGCGAGCCGGAAATGGCTGACGTCGACCCGATACTCCAGCCCCGAGGCCACCATCCACCAGCCGATCGCGCCCTGCAGCCCGACGAGCGCGGCCAGCGCGAAAAGCCGCCAGCCATAGCCGGCGGGAATCGCGCGCCGCCAAGCGTACCAGACGAGCGGAACGAGCAAAGCCATGCCGACCAGGCGGCCGAGGATACGGTGCAGCCACTCCCAGAAGAAGATCGCCTTGAACCCGGCCAGCGTCATGCCGAGGTTGATCTCCCTATATTCGGGGATCTGCTTGTATTTCTCGAACTCCCTGACCCAATCGGCCTCGTTCAGCGGCGGCAGCACCCCCGAAACCGGCCGCCATTCGGTGATCGACAGACCCGATTCGGTCAGGCGCGTGATTCCGCCGACCCCGACGACCACGATCACCAGAAGCGCGACCGCCCAGAGCCAGCGCGCAAGCGCGGCGGGTTGCGGATTCGAGGGACGGGTTGCCCGGCTGGCAAAGGTCGTCGATTGCGTCATGGCTGCCCTATCGACCCTCGCCGGGCGATAGGCAAGAGGCCGGATATTCGCGAGGAGCTGGAAATTCATGGCCGCGACATGCGGCTCTTGGTAACGCAGCCTCATGCGAAAACTTGCCGCGCTCCTCCTGCTCCCCCTTTCGACCTTGTCGGTCGCGCCCGCATGGGCGGCCGCCGATCGCTCTGCCTTCTTCGTGTCCTTCGCCGAGCAGGAAGCACGGCTGGCTAAGGTCGCTTATCGGCTGTCGACGGCGAACGCGAACTGGTGCCCCAAGATCGAGCAGCAACCCGGCTGGCTGCTCAGCGATCTGCGCCGCTTCCAAGCGAGCGATCAGAAGGCGGCGACCGCAACCTATGGCGCGGGCGATGCACCCTTTATCGCGGCCGTCGCCCCCGGATCGCCCGCCGAGCGCGCAAATTTGAGGCGGGGGGTACGGATCGCGGCGATCGACGGCCAGGCGCTCGCACCGTCCGGCGACGCGCCGACGATCCGCGTCGATACGGCCATCGTCGCGCTGAGCGCACGCGATGCCGGTGCGGCATGGACGATGACCGATACCGAGGGTCGCCAGTATCGGGTGCCGTCTTCGCCAGGCTGTGCCAGCGCCTTCCGCATCGAACTTGGCGGCGCGCAAGCGGCCGCGAACGGTCTTCTGGTGCGGATGACGCATGATCTCGCGCAATCGATAGACGATGAGGAAGAACTCGCCGCGGTGATCGCGCATGAACTATCGCACAATATCCTGCGCCACCGCGATCGCCTTGGCAGCGACCGCTCTGCGGCGAGAGTGCAAAGGACCGAGTTGGAGGCTGATCGGCTCGCGGTATGGCTGATGGCGGGCGCGGGATATGATCCCGCCGCCGCGATCCGCTTCTGGAACCGCCACAAGCGCCCGCTGATCCGCGCCGCAACCCACCCACCGCGGAGCGAGCGGATCGTTGCGATCGAAAGCGAAATAGCGGCGATGCAGGCCGCAAAAATCGCCGATCCGGCCGCGCGCCCGGTGTGGATCGCCAATCCGCCGCCCTTGGAATAGCGGCACCCCGATCCTATTTGAGCATCTATCCCGCTTCCCGATAAGGAATGACGCCATGACCCGTGAAACCGCGATTTTTGCCGGAGGCTGCTTTTGGTGCACCGAAGCCGTGTTCCAGTCGCTCGCCGGGGTTGACAGTGTGGAGAGCGGCTACATCGGCGGCCATGTCGCGAACCCGACCTACAAGCAGGTCTGCAGCGGCGACACCGGTCACGCTGAGGCGATCCGCATCACCTTCGATCCCGCCGTGATTGGTTATGACGATCTGCTCGACGTGCATTTCGCGACGCACGACCCGACGACGCTCAACCGCCAGGGCAACGACGTCGGCACCCAATATCGCAGCGCACTGTTCCCGCTCGACGCGGCGCAGGCCGACGCCGCGCGCGCCGCGATCACACGCGCGCAGGCCGACCAGCCGGCGCCGATCGTCACGACGATCGAAAGCTCCGCGGACTGGTACCCCGCCGAGGATTATCACCAGGCCTATTGGGACGGCGAAGGCCAGCGCAATCCCTATTGCATGGCCGTTATCCCGCCAAAGCTCGCCAAGCTCCGCAAGGGCTTTGCCGAACGGCTGCGCGCGGATTAGCTTCTGACTCGAACGCCCATATTGGCAGCAACATTGTTGCAAAATGGCTGCATGACGTCACTTTTCCTTGACTTGACGGTGGTTTAGACTAGCCGACGCGCGCGCTTCAGGGCAGGACCGGTTTCAGGCGCAGTTGGGGGTCGCTGCAAGGTGTTGGCATCGCTGTTTCTGATGAGCGCGTCGCTCGCGGCGCCCCAGATGACGGTTCAGGCCGCCAATCAGACGATCGTGGAACCCGGCGGGGTCGGCGCGGCGGTCAACCGCATGCTCGGCGGCATCATCGGCTACGCGCGCTGGCCCGACGGACAACGGGGCGGCACACGCGAAATGTGTCTCGTCGGCACGCCGCGGATGACCGAACGGCTGGCACCGGTCGTCGCCGGCGGCCCACTCGTCACCGTACGGCGGACCACCGCCGCGGCGGTGACCGGCGAGGGCGGCTGCGATATCGTCTTCCTCGCGCGCATGCCGGTCGCCGATCGCCAGCGGCTGATCGCCTGGGCGCGTGGCCGCCCGGTCCTGACGATCACCGACGACGATCCGGCATGCCTGTACGGCGCGATGTTCTGCCTTGCCAATCGGGCCTCGACCATCAGCTTTTCGGTCGATCTCGATGCGGTCGGGCGCGGCGCGCTGCGCATTGATCCGCGCGTGCTCAAGATCGGGCAAGATGGAGGCGCGCCATGACCGCTCCCTTCCCCGACCAGGCGCCCGACCGCATGGGCACGCGCACGACGCTCCAGAAGCTGCTGTCGCGTTTCCACTTCGGGATCACTCTCTTCGCCGTGGCGCTGTCGGGCATCACGATTTTGCTGGCCGGGGTCACCGCGCTGCGCGGCTATGCCGACCGCAATATGGAATTGGCGGCGCAACTGGGTGCCTATGGCGTCGAGCCGGCGCTGGTGTTCAACGATCCGCAGGCAGCGCGCGAGGGGCTGGAAGCGCTGACCCGCACGCCGGGCATCGCGCGTCTGCGCGTGCTCGACGACCGCGGACGGCCGCTCACCGCCTGGACCTCGCCGGTCGCCGACCCCGCTCCGCTCCTGACCCGTTTCTTCTTTTCGGAACCCGCCTCGGTCACCGTCCGCCGCAACGGCTCGGCGATAGGCACGGTCCAGGTGTGGGGCGACAGCTCGACCTTGATCGATTATGTGCGGATCGGGCTGCTCGCCGGGCTCGGATGTCTGCTGATCACGGCGCTGGGTACCATCTTTCTCGCACGCCGCTTCGAATATGAGCTGGTGAAGCCGTTGAACGAGATCGCGACGGTCGCGCACGACGTGCGGCTGCACCGACGCTTCGACAAGCGGGTCAAGCCGCTCGGTATTGCCGAACTCGACCGGCTGGGCGGCGACATCAACGCGCTGCTCGACGAACTCCAAGGCTGGCAGGGCACGATGGAAAGCGAAAGGGCATTGCTCGCGCACCGCGCCTCGCACGACATGCTGACGACGATGCCCAATCGCGCCGCGTTCGACGAGCAGCTGGCGCTGCGCATCGAAACGGCAAAGGCGCGCGGCGGGCGATTTGCGCTGCTCTTCATCGACGCGGATAATTTCAAGGCCGCCAACGACAGTTTCGGTCACGCCGCCGGCGACACGGTCCTCATATCGCTGTCGGCGCGGATCACGGACACGCTGCGCAAGGGCGATTTTGCCGCGCGGATCGGCGGCGACGAATTTATCGTGATCGCCGAGATGCGCGAATCCGACACAAGCCCCGAGGCGCTGGCCAACCGCATCCGAATCGCGGTCGCCGATCCGGTCGATATCGCCGGCGGCGAAACCTACGCCGTATCGGTCAGCGTCGGCGTCGCCATCTATCCCGACGACGGCGCCGACCCGACCGCCCTGCTCACCGCCGCCGATGCCGGCATGTACGCCGACAAACTCTCACACCGTTCTTGATCAAGCGGAGCTTCCCCGTGACCCATTCCCTGACTCATCCCCTGATCCGCATTCGCCACCTCGTCCTGGCCGCCACCGCGATGCTCCTTGCCGCGTGCCAGACGGTGCCCGCCCCGGCGGGCTTCACCGCTGCCCAGGTCGCGGTGCTGAAATCGGAAGGCTTCGTCGCAAATGACACCGATATGAGCTGGGCGCTGACCTTCAACGAACGGCTGCTCTTCGCCGTCAACGAAAGCGCGGTGCTCCCCGAACAGGAGGCGCGCATCGCGACGATGGCGCGCAATCTCGTATCGGTCGGAATCAATTCGGCCCGCGTCGAAGGCCATAGCGATTCGACGGGGGCGGCCGCCTATAATCTGACGCTGTCGCAGGCGCGTGCACAGGCCGTCGCCGCGCCGATGCAGGCAAACGGCATGCGTTTCACCCCCGACCAGATCGTTGGGCGCGGCGAGACGCTGCCGCTTTCGAGCAACGACACGCCCGAAGGCCGCCAGGACAACCGCCGCGTCGTGGTCATCGTCACGCCGCAATAAGGGCGGCAGCTTCGCTTCCCTTGGCGCCTCGCCGCCGCTAAGAGCCCGCGCATGAAACCGATCCGCAAAGCCGTTTTTCCCGTTGCCGGCCTCGGCACCCGCTTTCTGCCCGCGACCAAGGCAATCCCCAAGGAAATGCTGCCGATCGTCGATCGGCCGCTGATCCAATATGCCGTCGATGAGGCGCGCGAGGCGGGGATCGAGCAGATGATCTTCGTCACCGGGCGCGGCAAGAGCGCAATCGAGGACCATTTCGACATCGCCTTCGAGCTCGAAAAGACGATGTCCGAGCGCGGCAAGGATCTGTCGGTGCTCGAGGCGACGCGGCTCGGGCCGGGCAATTGCGCCTATGTCCGCCAGCAGGAGCCGATGGGGCTTGGACACGCGATCTGGTGCGCACGCGACATTGTCGGCGACGAACCCTTCGCGATCTTCCTGCCCGACGAATTCATGCACGGCTCACCCGGCTGCATGAAACAGATGGTCGACGCCTATGAACGCACCGGCGGCAATCTGATCTCGGTGCTCGAAGTACCGCATGAGCAGGTCTCAAGCTATGGCGTGATCGCCCCAGGCAAGACCGACGGCGCGCTGACCGAAGTCACCGGCCTGGTGGAAAAGCCGAAGGTCGAGGAAGCCCCCTCGAACCTGATCATCTCGGGTCGCTACATCCTGCAGCCCGAAGTCATGCGCGTGCTCGAACGGCAGGAAAAGGGTGCCGGCGGCGAAATCCAGCTGACCGACGCGATGGCGACGATGATCGGGACGCAGCCCTTCCACGCCGTGACCTTCGACGGCGTGCGGTACGACTGCGGGTCGAAGGCTGGTTATATCCAGGCCAATCTGGCGGTGGCGCTCGAACGGCCCGACATGGCCGCCGCGGTGCGCGCCTTTGCGGTCGACCTGCTGAAATAGGCGGCGGAGGCGAACCTCCGCCCACCCGCTCTATTCGCCTTCGATATTGGGTTTGGGGAAAACGTCCGCGCCCAGCGTCTTATAAAGCCAGCCGCCGACGAGTCCGCCGATCAGCGGCGCCACCCAGAACAGCCAAAGTTGCTGGATCGCCAGCCCGCCGACGACGATCGCCGGGCCGGTGCTGCGCGCCGGATTGACCGACGTGTTGGTCACCGGGATCGAGATCAGGTGGATCAGCGTCAGCGCAAGACCGATCGCGAGCGGCGCGAAACCGGCGGGCGCGCGTCCGTCGGTCGAGCCCATGATCACCCAGAGGAAAACCGCGGTGAGCACGATCTCGATCGTGAAACCGGCGATCAGGTCGTAATTGCCTGGCGATCCTTCGGCATAGCCGTTCGCGGCCAGACCGTTCGCGAGATCGAATGCCGGATTGCCCGCCGCGACATGATAGAGCAGAAAGGCCGCGACGATCGCGCCCGCCACCTGCGCCACGACATAAAGCGGAATATCGCGCGCATCGAAGCGCCCACCGGCCCACAGGCCGACCGTGACCGCTGGGTTCAGGTGGCAGCCCGAAATATGGCCGATCGCATAGGCCATCGTCACCACCGTGAGGCCGAAGGCTAGCGAAACGCCGAGATAGCCTATTCCGACATCGGGAACTCCGGCGGCCAGCACCGCGGCCCCGCAGCCGCCGAAAACCAGCCAGAACGTGCCGATGAATTCGGCCAGACCCTTTTGGATATTCGTCATAGAATGACCCTCCTCCCCGCCGGCGGCCATGCGCCGCAGGCGCGGGGGCATCCTATCACGCGCGACTCGTCCGGCAAGTGTTTGATTCCGGGACAGGTTCGGCCCGTTGGGGTGGGTCAGGCTTCGGCGAAGCGGCCGGCTCTGACGAGCACGAGCCCGTCGTGGCGCCTCGACCGCGACACGATGCGGAGCAGGCCTGCCGTCGTCTCGCCGACGTCGGCGGTCAGACGGGGGTTCGATCATCGACTCGATCGAGCCGCCAATCGTCGGATTCTGCATCGGCGAGAACCAATAGGGGCAGAAGAGCAATTCACCCGCTGTTCGCGCATCACGCCGGCCGGCGTGCTGCCGGCATCGAGCACCGCGAGGATGCGCAGTTCGGGGTTGGCGCGAAAGACCTCGATCGCCTTCGCCATCCGCGCATCGACGCCGATCGCTACCGAATGGCCGGATGAAGGAGCAAGGGCATGGATAGCCGGGGATATGTATCTCTTCGCTGCGCCGCGGGAGCGCGGCGTCGCGCAGGATCTACGAGGTGATGGGAAATACGGTTTTAACCATTTGTTTCAAAGCTGTGACAGCGAACGAAAATCACGGCCCGTCCATCGCAATCCGCTGTTCAGAAACGCCCCGTTATGCGAAGGGACCCGTGTCGCCGAGGGAGAAGATCATGCGCGCCGTCCTCATCGCAATTTTCGCTGCCCCGTTGCTCGCGGGCTGCGTCAGCGCGGTGAAAACCGTCGTCACCGCGCCGGTAAAGGCGGTCGGGCAGGTCGCCGACTGGACCACGACGAGCCAAGACGAGGCCGACCGCAATCGCGGCCGCGAGATGCGCAAGCGCGAGGAACGCATCGGCAAGCTGTCGCGCCAGCGCGACAAGGCGGCCGAGAAATGCCGCGACGGAAGTGAAGAGCAATGCCAGCGCGCCGAGGTGATCGAGCATGAACTCGAAGCGGAGATGAACGCGCCGTCCTGATCGGGATGCGTCTTAGCGCACTCGCCGCCCGGTCCAGACGACGCGCCCGACGAGTTGCACCGCCGTCATCGGCAGATCATCCCAGCTGCGATAATGCGCATTGTCGCTGATCACCGAAATGCGTCCCGGCCCCGGTGCGCGCGCGACACGTTTCACCATCAGCACATCGTCCATGCGCAGAACGTAGATGCCGTCGCGGAGCCGCGCTGCCGTATCGCCGCCATCGACGAGGATGTCGTCGCCGTCGTTCAGCGTCGGCGCCATCGAATCGCCCTCGACGCGAATGATCGTCAGGGCGCGCGGATCGGCACCGAGGTCGCGCAGCCATTTGGGGTCGAAGGCGATCTCGCCCTCGACCGGCTCGCCATCGACGCTGGCGCCTGCACCCGCCGACGCGCCGATCGCGAGTTTGGGGACGAGGATCATGCCCGGCCCACGGCTGCGCGCCGGGCCGGCGACGCGCTGCGCCGGACCGCCGAGCAGCGTCTCCGATACGCCAAGATAAGCGGCGATCCGCGCCCGATCCTGCTCGGCGAGCCGCCGCGGCGAACCGCGCTTGATATATTGCTGGATATAAGCAGGGTTGCGCCCGATCACCTGCGATAGGCGCGCATAGTCGATGCCCTTGTCGGCCAAGAGGCGGTCGAGCGCGGCGCGCGGATCCTGAACAAAATCGGCCATAGGGTGCTTGGGGCTGGTCCTTCCTATTTCGTCCCTAGCAAACGGATTTTTCCTAGACAAGTAGGAAAACAAATATCAAATAGGAAATATCCTATTGGGCGAGTCGCCCGTTTTGCATCGGTCAGGGAGTCGAAGATGGAGCAAAATCTGTTGCGGAGGATCGACGCGTTTCTGAAGGAATCGGCCATGCCGCCGAGTGTCTTCGGCCGCGCTGCGGTGCGCGACCCGCGCCTGGTCGGCGACCTGCGCGGCGGCCGCGAGCCGGGGATCGAAATCGTCTGCCGTGTGGAACATTTCATAAACAAATGGCGCGCCGACTATCGCGCCGGTCGCGTCGCGCCGCGCGGCGACCGGCGCACCCGCGCCGCGCGCGCGGCAAGGGGAGGGGCTGGCATGATGATGCGTTGGTCCCCCGCCCCGCCGCCCCGTTCGAGCTGCCCGCACCGCCGGCTCGGCCGCTTGCTCGCACGGCAGCTGCCGCACGGGCTGACGCTTGCCGCATCGACGCTGCGTCCATGGGCCAGCGCGAGTTTCGTCGGGGCGCGCCATATCTTCCCGTGCCGTTTCGCTGCGGACGAAGCGATCGCGTTGGTGGTCGCACTGCGGTCCCGGCTCGAGGATTCCGAATGGGCGCTGCCGGGGCATATCGTCGCCGACGTGGCGGTCGAACCCGGCCCTGAACCTGATGTGCTGCAGATCGAAATATTGACGGTGGAGGATTAGGGTCCGGTCAGCCGGCCGACTGACGGTTCAGTCGCTGCAAGGTTCCAAGAGCGGCTTCGAGCGCGAAATCCACCTCCGGATCGCGATCCTCGTTGGCCGCAGACGCCGTCGGTATCGGAATCGCGGCAGCGACCACCTGGTCCTGGCGGCGGCGCGCAAGACCAGCCTCGAAACGCTGGACCATCGCGCCAAGCGAGCGGTCGGCGGGATCGGGCATCGCCTGGCCCACAAGCTCGGCCGGCTGCAGCCAGGGCTCATCGCCGCTCATCTCCACCGCGGGCGCGAGATCGGCGAGGACGAGTTCATCCTCTTCATATTCGATGACGTCGGCAAAGCTCAGGTTGAATTCACCCCCATCCTCGATGACCGCCGGCGCGATCGGCCCCAGCCCTTCGGCGGGCAGGTCGCGCCCGGCGCGGATCGGGGGGCGCGGCGGGGCGTCCGGATGGAAATCGGCGCGGCGGCGCGGCAGCGCTTCGTCTTCGTCGATCGCTTCGACGGCGCGCGCGCGGCGGCGGCGCAGCGGGCCGAGGCCCGCCGCCTCGGGCTGCGCAATCACGAGTGCGACAAATCCCGCGATCAGCGCGGCAATCGCCGCCATGCCGAGTGCGAGCGCAAGCCGCGCACCATTGCCGACGGGCGGCACGAACAGGTCCGACAGGCGGTCGAGATAGAGGTTCCAGCTGATCGCAGCGACCCACGCCATCGGCATCAGCGCCGCGAACAGGAAGGTCAGCGCGGCGCCGCCGATCACGGCGGGCACGGCAGGACGCAGCGCGCGCCACATCGCGCTCCCCTTCGTCATGCCCTGATCCTCGTCGCGGTCGTCCATATCGCTTCCAAAGCCCATATGGGCGCTTTCCCTTTGTCGCGCTATGCCGCGCGCGAGGTCAAGCCCCGGCGCAGCAGCTGCTGGTAAACAGGTTCGTAACGCAAAATGTTTGACGACCAGTTACGATCCGCCTCGACAAAACTACGGGCCGCGCGACGCCTTTCGGTCCACAGATCGCGGTGGTCGAGCAGCCCGGCCAGCGCGCTCGCGATCGCCGCCGGATCGTCGGGTGCAAACAGGGTGCCGGTCACGCCGTCCTCGATCAATTCGCGATGCCCGCCGACATCCGACGCGGCGACGAGCTTGCCCTGCGCCATCGCCTCGAGTGGCTTGAGCGGCGTGACGAGGTCGGTCAGCCGCATCTTCTTGCGCGGATAGGCCAGAATATCGATCAGCGAATAATAGCGCTCGACCTCCTCGTGCGGCACGCGGCCGACGAAATGGATGCGGTCGGCGGCGGGCGATGCCGACGCCTGTGCCTTGAGCGCCGCCTCGCGCGGCCCGCCCCCGACGAGCAGCAGTTGCGCCGAAGGCTGCGCCGCGACGAGCGCGGGCATGGCGGCGATCAGGTCGTCGATGCCCTCATAATCGTAGAAGCTGCCGATGAAGCCGATCACCGCGTCGTGCCGACAAGCCCAGTTCGCCGCCAGC
>JACDQN010000297.1 GCA_015657575.1 Sphingopyxis sp. | reverse complement strand
GCTCTATGTCTTCGGCAAGGGGCCCGGCGAGACGAGCATCTATGCCACCGATGCCAGCGGCCGCGTCGTCTATTCGACTGTCGCCCGCGTCGGCAACAATATCGAGACCATCGACCAGATGCTCTCGCTGGCGATGCCCGATGCGACGATCACGGCCAATGCGATGAACGGCTTCGTGCTGCTCACCGGTACGGTTCAGTCGCCCGACGACGCCGCCGAAGCCGAGCGCCTCGTTCAGGCTTTCGTCGGTGAAAAGAGCAAGGTTCTCTCGCGCCTTCGCACCGCGACGCCGCTGCAGGTCAACCTTCAGGTCCGCATTGCCGAAGTAAACCGTACGCTGGTCAAGGAAATCAGCGGCAACATACTGACGCGCGACAATGACGGCCCGCTGGGCAACGGCTTTCTCGGCGGTGTCTTTGGCGGTCGTTCGGCCGGATCGATCTCGACCGACACCAACGGCAATACGATCTATAACATCACAACCCCATCGGGCACGCGCAGCTTGGCCGGCGCCGGTCGCCTGTTCGGCCTCGACCTTATCGCGTCGCTGGACGCCGGCGAGCGATCGGGCATGGTTGCGACGCTGGCACAGCCCAATCTGACGGCAATCTCGGGCGAAACCGCCGACTTCCTTGCGGGCGGTGAATTCCCGATCCCGATCCCCGGCAACTTCGCCGGCACGACGATCGAATATCGCAAATATGGCGTCAGCCTCGCGTACACGCCGACCGTGCTGTCGAATGGCCGCATCAGCCTGCGCGTTCGTCCGGAAGTGTCGGAGCTGTCGTCCGAAGGCGCGATCGAGATGGAAGGGTTCCAGATCCCCGCGCTCACGATCCGTCGCGCCGAAACGACGGTCGAACTGGGCTCGGGCGAAAGTTTCATGATCGCCGGCCTGATGAACAATCGTTCGATCGGCGCGATCGACAAGATGCCCGGGCTCGGCGACGTGCCGCTCCTCGGCATGTTGTTCAAGTCGGACAATTTCCGGCGCGGCGAAACCGAACTCGTGATCGTCGTGACGCCCTATCTGGTTCAGCCGGTATCGGCCAATGAGATCAAGCTCCCGACCGACGCCTTCCGGGACGCGAACGACGTGTCGCGCCTGTTGCTCGGACAGACGAACGACGGCGTGACGGGCGGCGACCGGCCGAAACCGCGCCTCGACACCTCGGTTGGCGACGCCGACCGCCCGCGCGGCGGCAGCGGCGACGCGTCGCCGGGTTTCAGCCTCAAGAAGTAACGCGCTGGTTTTCAGGAGCAAAGTGATGAAAAATATCGCAACTTGGACGGCCCTGGCACTGGCTACGACGCTCGCGGGATGCACGGGGACTGCCGTCAGCAACCGCAGCCTCGAATCGGTGCACCAGCCCGTCGTTACCAACAGCGTCTATCAGTTCGACGTCGCGGCGACGGGCGGCGAGCTTCCTCCGAGCGAACAGGGCCGCCTTCAGGGCTGGCTCGACGCGATGGGTGTCCGTTACGGTGACCGTATCGCAGTCGAAGATCCCTCGCTCTACGGCTCGAGCGCCGCGCGTTCCACGGTGCGCGCGATGGTCGAGCGCCGCGGCCTGCTGCTCAGCGACGATGTTCCGGTCACCACCGGCGCCGTACCCGAAGGTCATCTCCGCGTGATCGTCACCCGGGCCTCCGCGCATGTTCCGGGTTGCCCAGACTGGGCCAGCAAATTCTCGTCCAACGTCAGCAACGCGACCTCGTCAAACTATGGCTGCGCGACGAACAGCAATCTTGCTGCGATGGTCGCCGACCCCAACGACCTGATCAAGGGTGCGAGCAACGACCGCAGCGATCCGACCGCTTCGACGCGCGCGATCAAGACGTTCCGCGAAAAGCCCCTGACGGGTGCGGGCAATCTTCAGGGCGAATCGACCAGCAACAACGGAGGTGGCAAGTGAACGCTCCTTTCAAGGCCGCAGGCCTGCGTGACCCCTTCAACGCCTATGTGTGCGACGACGATACGCTGGAGCTGATCCGCGTTGCCGCCGCCGACATGGGCTGGCCGATCGAAAAGTGCAACAAGGGCGGCCTGCGCAACGCCGTGCAGTCGCTGTCGGTCTCGGCGAGCCCGAACATCCTGTTCGTCGACATGTCGGAATCGGGCGACCCGATCAACGACATCAACGCGCTGGCCGAAGTCTGCGAGCCCGGCACCGTCGTGATCGCGGCGGGCCAGGTCAACGACGTTCGCCTGTATCGCGATCTGCTGTCGAGCGGGATCCAGGACTATCTGCTGAAGCCGCTGTCGCTCGATCAGGTTCGCGAATCGCTGACCATGGCACAGGCGATGCTTTCGGCGCCCAAGCATGCCGACATGCACGACGACAAGCCGCACCATATGATGGCCGTCGTTGGCGTACGCGGCGGCGTCGGCGCGTCGATGGTGTCAACCTCGCTCGCCTGGGCGATCAGCGAACAGGCCGACCGCCAGACCGCGTTGCTCGACCTCGACGTGCATTTCGGGACCGGTGCGCTGACGCTCGACCTCGAACCGGGCCGCGGCCTGATCGACGCGATCGACAACCCCAGCCGCATCGACGGCCTGTTCCATCGAACGCGCGATGGTGCGCGCGTCGG
>JACDQN010000034.1 GCA_015657575.1 Sphingopyxis sp. | reverse complement strand
TGGCGAATGCAGCTTCCACTATAAGGGCTGAGACGATGGCGAAGGCAAAAGTGGCGATCATCGGATCGGCAACATCGGCACCGATCTGATGATCAAGATCATGCGCTTGTCCGACGTTCTCGAGATGGGCGCCTTCGTCGGGATCGATCCCGGCAGCGACGGGCTGAAGCGCGCCGAGCGGCTTAGTGTGCCGATCACCGCCGGGGGCCTGGAAGGACTTGTGGCGATGCCGGGCTTTGCCGACATCAGCATCGTGTTCGACGCGACGTCGGCGGGCGCACACAAGCGCCACAGCGAGGTTCTGATCGCCCATGGCAAGCGCGTGATCGACCTGACCCCGGCGGCGATCGGTCCCTATACGATCCCGCCGGTCAACGGCGATGCCAACCTCGACGCCGCGAACGTCAATATGGTGACGTGCGGCGGGCAAGCGACGATTCCGATCGTCGCCGCCGTGAATCGCGTCGCCAAGGTCCATTACGGCGAAATCGTCGCTTCGATCGCCTCCAAGAGCGCCGGCCCCGGCACGCGCGCCAACATCGACGAATTCACCGAGGCGACAAGCCAGGCGATCGTCGACGTCGGCGGGGCGACGCGCGGCAAGGCGATCATCATTCTCAATCCGGCCGAACCGCCGCTTATCATGCGCGATACAGTCTATTGCCTGTGCGACGACGTCGACCGCGCCGCGATCGCAAGGAGCGTCGACGAGATGGTCGCCGAGGTGCAGACCTATGTGCCGGGCTATCGCCTGAAACAGGCGGTGCAGTTCGAAAGCATCGGCGGCAACGCGCCGCTGCGCATCCCGGAGATGGGCGGTAGCTTCACAGGGTTGAAGGTCAGCGTCTTCCTCGAGGTCGAGGGCGCGGCACATTATCTGCCGGCCTATGCCGGCAACCTCGACATCATGACCTCCGCGGCGCTGAAGACGGCGGAGAAGATCGCGCTCCGCATGAAGCAGGAGATGGCGGCATGAGCTTCGATCCGACGAGCCAGAAGCTCTACATCCAGGATGTCACGCTCCGCGACGGCATGCACGCGATCCGGCACCAGTACGGCCTCGACCATGTGAAGGCGATCGCGAAGGCACTCGATGCGGCGAAGGTCGATGCGATCGAGGTCGCGCACGGCGACGGCCTGCAGGGGTCGAGCTTCAACTATGGCTTCGGCGCCCACACCGACTGGGACTGGATCGGCGCGGTCGCCGAGGTACTCGAGCACAGCGTACTGACGACGCTATTGTTGCCCGGCATCGGCACGATCCATGACCTCAAGCACGCGTACGAGATGGGCGTGCGCTCGGTGCGGATTGCGACCCACTGCACCGAGGCCGATGTCGCGAAGCAGCATATCGAGTTTGCGCGCGGCATCGGCATGGACGTCTCGGGCTTTCTGATGATGAGCCATATGTCGGAGCCCGAGCCGCTCGCGCAGCAGGCATTGCTTATGGAAAGCTATGGCGCGCACTGCGTCTATGTCACCGACAGCGGCGGTGCGATGACGATGGACCAATATGCCGCGAGACTGCAGGCCTACGACCGCGTGCTGAAGCCCGAGACCCAGCGCGGCGTCCACGCGCATCACAATCTCAGCCTCGGCGTCGCGAACAGCATCGTCGCGGTGCAAAATGGTGCGCTGCGCGTCGACGCCAGCCTTGCCGGCATGGGTGCGGGGGCGGGCAACGCCCCGCTCGAAGTGTTCATCGCCGCCGCCGATGTCGAAGGCTGGAACCATGGCTGCGACCTGTTCGCGCTGATGGACGCCGCCGAAGAGCTCGTCCGCCCGCTGCAGGACCGGCCCGTCCGCGTCGACCGCGAGACGCTGACATTGGGCTATGCCGGGGTCTATTCCTCCTTCCTTCGCCACGCAGAGAAAGCCGCGGCCGACCACGGACTCGACACGCGCGCGATCCTCGTCGAACTTGGACGGCGCAAGATGGTCGGCGGGCAGGAAGACATGATCGTCGACGTCGCGCTCGACATGCTGAAACAATAGGTCGGGAGAGGCACAGGTGGATCTGGGTATCAAGGGACGCACAGCGATCGTGTGCGCCGCGAGCAGCGGCCTCGGCCGCGCCTGCGCAAAGGCGCTCGCGGGAGAAGGCGTCGATGTTGTGATCAACGCGCGCACCGCCGAGACGCTGGACGAAGCCGCCGCCGAAATCCGCGCGCATGCGCCCGATGTGACGGTCACGACCGTCGTCGGCAGCGTGACCGACCCTGACGTCCGCGGCGAACTCATTCTGGCTGCCGGAGAGGTCGATATCCTCGTCAACAATGCTGGCGGCCCGCCGCCGGGCGATTATCGCGACTGGGACCGCGACGTTTGGATCGCGGCTATCGACCAGAATCTGCTCGCCGCAGTCGAGCTGATCAAGCTGACCGCCGACGATATGGCGGCGCGCGGCTTTGGCCGGATCGTCAACATCACCTCGTCGGCGGTCCGCGTCCCGATCCCTGTGATCGGCCTGTCGAACGCAACGCGCGCGGCGCTCTCCAATTTCGTCTTCGGGCTGGTGCCGCAATATTCGGGCAGGGGCGTGACGATCAACAATCTGCTCCCCGGCCCGTTCGACACCGGGCGGCTACGCAACTCGAAGGAAATCACCAAGCATCTGACGGGCAATGCCGTCGCAGGACGCGTAGGCAATCCCGACGAAATGGGCGCGATGTGCGCCTTCCTCTGCAGCCGCCACGCAGGCTATCTGACCGGGCAGAATATCCTGATGGACGGTGGTCTCTATCCCGGCAGTTTCTAGCTGTCAGGCCATCATCCGGGGCAAGTGGGACGCGTCGGGACGCCGATTACCTTTAACCCGCTGATTTTCTTGTTTTTATGGGACGCCCTGGATCCCCATGGGCCCCTTCGGGACCGCGGCCTGGCAGGGGCAGCAGGACTCGAACCCGCGACCCTCGGTTTTGGAGACCGATGCTCTACCAACTGAGCTATACCCCTAGGCCGGAGTGCGCCCCTAGCCCGATTGCCGGATGGTAGCAAGGGGCCAGATGGCGAAGGCATGACGACTTGCCTCTTACCGCCCGCCTGATATGCGCGAAGTCGCATGACCGCCGCCCCATCCTCCGGCCCGCCACAGCATTATCTGGGCGGCATCGCGCTGCGCCTGCTCGCGATGGCGAGCCTGTCCTTCATGTTCGTACTGGTCAAATATATCGATCGGGCCGGGATTCATCTCGTCGAAAGCCTGTTCTGGCGGCAGGCGCTCGTCCTTCCTTTCCTGCTCGTCTGGATTCGCGCGACCACCGGCGGCTTCGCGTCGCTGAAGACAGAGCGCATCGGCGCCCACGCGCGGCGCGCGATGATGGGGCTGACCGGCATGGCATGCAATTTCGGCGGCATGATCTTCCTGCCGATGGCCGAGGCGACGACGATCAACCTGTCGGTGCCGATCTTCGCGGTCATCTTTGCCGCGATCCTGCTCGGCGAGCAGACCGGCTGGCAGCGCTGGGGCGCGGTGATCGTCGGCTTTATCGGCGTGCTCATCGTGCTCGACCCGGGTGTGAGCTTTGCGGGCGGCTTCGGCGGCGACCATGGGATCGGGACGCTGATCGCGCTGACGGGCGCGGTGATGACCGCGTTGATCACCATCGCGGTGCGCGATCTCGGCCGCACCGAGGCCGCGGCGACGATCGTCTTCTGGTTCAGCCTGCTGTCGATGATCCCGCTCGGAATCGCTCTGCCCTTCGTCTATACGCCGCACGATGCATATGAATGGCTGCTGCTCGTCGGGCTGGGCTTTTCGGGCGCGGTCGTCCAGATGTCGCTGACCGGCGCCCTCAGGCTGGCGCCGGTCGCCGTCGTCATCCCGATGGATTATTCGAGCCTGCTGTGGTCGATCGCATGCGGCTGGTGGTTCTTTGGCACCTTCCCGGCCGAGACGACCTGGGTCGGCGCCCCGCTGATCGTCGCGAGCGGCCTGTTCATCGCGTGGCGCGAGCATCGCCGCCATATCGACCGCCCGAAGGAGATTGCCGCGTGATGCACCCGATTCTCTATCATTGCGCCGATGCGCGTTCGCTGCGCTGCCTGTGGGCGGTGGAGGAAGCCGGGATGGCGGTCGATCTGCGCCTACTCCAATTTCCGCCGCGCGCGTTCGAGCCCGACTATCGCGCAGTGAACCCATTGATGACGGTGCCGGGCTGGGTCGAGGATGGGCGGCTGATGACCGAGTCCGCGGCGATCTGCGAACGCGTCGCCGAGGGATCATCGCTCGAGGTGCGGCGCGACGAGGCGGACTATTGGGATTACCGCAACTGGCTCCACCGCAGCGACGCAACGCTGACCTTCCCGCTCGCAATCATGATCCGCTACACGCGCGTCGAGCCCGCGGAGCGGCGGCTGGCGCAGGCCGTCGAGGATTATAAGGCCTTTTTCGGCGGCCGCGCGAAAAGCATCGAGGCGGCACTCTCCGACGGGCGCGAGTGGCTGGTCGCGGAGCGCTTCACCATCGCGGACATCGTGATCGGTTATGCCGCCTTTCTGGCGACGACGCTCGGCGCCGACGATGTGCTGGGCGATGCGACGAAGGCTTGGCTGGAGCGTTGCATGACGCGCGACGGGTTCAGGCGGGCGCGGAAGCGGCAGAGGGCCTAGTCGCGATGCTGGTTCGGGGTGGAGAGCAGACGTTTCCCTCCTTACGCTGCATCCCCAATCAGCCGCATCCCCGAGCGAAGACGAGGGGCT
>JACDQN010000033.1 GCA_015657575.1 Sphingopyxis sp. | reverse complement strand
GGGCGGCGACCTCGCGCCATTGCCCCTCCGTCAGCGCTTCGCGCTGCCACCTCCCCATGGCTTCGCCACAGGGAGGATCTTATGTCCGCAATCGGCCGCAACCCGCCGATCGAGCTTGCGGGTCTGCGGAATGCCATGATCGCCCCTCTTTTGCCCGGCGCCGCCGCCGGGCGACGGGGTTGCCTAAAAGCGCGCCGGGCCCTAGGTTCCTGCTCAAGTGCTCATCCGTGCTTGGCGGATGCGTGATAGAGACAGGTAAAAGTGGCCATGCGGCAAATGGCAGCGCCATCAGGGCGAACGCCGCGGCCGGGTTCGAGAACGGGGCCGGCGGCGAAAGGGCGAAGCAGAGCGGATTCCGCTCCGCGTCCGGCACATTTCACACGACCGCGCAGCTATGCCGCGATCGACCTCGGCACCAACAATTGCCGTCTGCTGATCGCGCGTCCGCAGGATGGCGAACTCGTCGTGATCGACGCTTTTTCGCGAATCGTCAGATTGGGTGAAGGCTTGCACCACACCGGGCGCATCAGCGAGGCGGCGATGGACCGCACCGTCGCGGCGCTGGCGATCTGCGCCGACAAGCTGCGCCGCCGCCACGTCACCCTGTCGCGCGCGGTCGCGACCGAGGCGTGCCGCCGCGCGGCGAACGGCGCCGAACTCGCGGAGCGGGTCAAGCGCGAGACGGGCATCGCGCTCGACATCATTTCGGCGGCCGAGGAAGCGCGACTCGCGGTGCTCGGTTGCCACAATCTGATGGAGCCCGGCGACGGCCCGGCGCTGATCTTCGACATCGGCGGCGGATCGACCGAATTGATGCATGTCGACGTGTCCGACCATGACGTGAAGATCCACGACTGGATCAGCGTGCCGTGGGGTGTCGTGTCGCTGACCGAATATGCGCCGTGCAGCGAAGACAGCCTCGCCGCGCGGCAGGCGAGCTATGCGCATATGCGCGATGTGACGCGCGACGCCTTCGCCGCCTTTGCCGACCGCGCCGAACGCTTTGCCGGCCAGCCGCTCCGCCTGCTCGGTACCAGCGGCACGGTGACAACGCTCGCCAGCGTCTTTCTCGACCTGCCGCGCTATGACCGGCGCGCGGTCGACGGGCTGGTCGTGCCGTCGGACGCGATGCGCGACATCAGCCGCCGCCTCGCCGACGCGAGCCTCGCCGACCGTGCCGAAATCGCCTGTATCGGGCGCGAGCGCGCCGATCTGGTCGTCGCGGGCTGCGCGATCCTCGAAAGCATCATCGATCTGTGGCCGGCGGCGCGCGTCGGGGTCGCCGACCGCGGCATCCGCGAGGGCATATTGCGCTGCCTCGCGATGCAGGGCCGCGACGTGCCGGTGACGCGGCGCGAGTTCCGCAAATGAGCGGCAGCGGCAAGAAGAGCAGCGGTGGGCGTTCGGGCGGCGGGCTGCACGTCCGCGTGAAGACGGCGCGCAAGCGGTCGGTGTCCTCGACCCGCTGGCTGCAACGGCAACTCAACGACCCCTATGTGCGCCGCGCGCAGGCCGAAGGCTATCGGTCGCGCGCCGCCTACAAGCTGATCGAGCTCGACGAGAAATTCGGGTTCCTCAAGAAATCGCGCGCGGTGGTCGATCTGGGAATCACCCCGGGCGGCTGGTCGCAGGTCGTGCGCCAGGCGAATCCGCGCGCGCGCGTCGCGGGCATCGACCTGCTCCATTGCGAACCGATCGAGGGCGTCGAAATCCTCGAGATGGATTTCATGGACGACGCCGCGCCGGATGCGCTGATCGAGGCGCTCGGCAGCGCGCCCGACCTGGTCATTTCCGACATGGCGGCGAACACCGTCGGCCATCCGCAGACCGACCATCTGCGGACGATCGGGCTCGCCGAGACGGCCGCCGATTTCGCGGTGCAGAATCTGCTGCCGGGAGGGGCGTTCGTCGCCAAGGTGTTCGCCGGCGGCGCGGATCGCGAGCTGCTGACGCTGCTCAAGCAGAATTTTACCAGCGTGAAGCATGCCAAACCGCCGGCCAGCCGCAAGGGGTCGCCCGAGCTTTATGTGATTGCGCAGGGGTTCAAGGGTCGCGGCGACGGGGCAACGGGCGACTGACCTACCTAGATGCCGAGGGCGGCGGCTTTTGGGGTGGAGAGCTGCCGTATCTCTCCCCTCCCGCTTGCGGGAGGGTTGGGGGTGGGCAGCAACGCCGCGATGGCCCACCCCGTTGCGACTAGGCGCAAGCGCCCAAGTCTCGCTGCCCCTCCCGCAAGCGGGAGGGGAGATCAGCTTCAT